>JAKAAV010000415.1 GCA_021802185.1 Chloroflexota bacterium
CGAACGGCCACCGGCACACCCGACGGAATGCGCCCGCGACCCTCCCTGTTCGTCGTGGGAACGCCTGCGGCCCCGCGCTCCCGGACTTGGCCTCCGGTCGCTTCCGCCTCGCGTTCATCCGCGGCGCGCATTCGCGGTCCTTCCCGGCGCGCATCGTTGCACGCGCGTTCGTTGCATCTCCCCAGACTGCCGTGGTCGCTGCTGTCGGCGGATGCCGGCCTCGCAATCGCCGCGAGATCCACCGCGTAGTTGTTGACGCCGTCCCCGCCGCGCCGTCCGTCGCCATCACTGGCCCCGCCGCGCCGTCCGTCGCCATGACTGGGCCCGCCGCGCCGTCCGTCGCCATCACTGGCCCCGCCGCGCCGTCCGTAGCCATCACTGGGCCCGCCTCGCCGCCGCAAGCCCGGCGCCGCACGCAGCGCGTGCCCCACCTGTCCGCCTTCGCTGTTCGCGGACTGCGATCCCGCGACGTCGCCGCCCGACAATCGCGCCATCAGTCAGGTCGGATGCGTCCAACGCGCGGACAGGCCCGACTCGCGATTCACGGAATGGCCGACAGCGGGCGCGAACGCAGTGCGCCGGACACGTGAGGGTCACGATTGCGGCGGCGGATTCGCGACGATGGAGAGGCGTGGCGTCGATCGCCGCAATGCCGCTGCAATCCTCGGCGTCGTCCACCGTTCGTCCCGTGCGGCCGCTGCGCAACCGCTCCGGGTCCCCGAAGTGCGTGCGGGCACCGAGTTATCCACCGAATCGGTGAACAAGTGGCCGGAAGTGTGGACAACCGCATTGGGACGGGGCCACTCGACCGCTAGACTGGCCACAACTTCCGTCCCCATCGTGATTCGTTCCTGAAACATCCGTCGCATCGAGGTAGCGAGCCCGTGGCGAACGTCATCGCGATCGCGAACCAGAAGGGCGGCGTCGGCAAGACGACGACCGCGATCAATCTCGGGGGGGCGCTCGCGGAGCAGGGTTGCCGCGTGCTGTGCGTGGACATGGACCCCCAGGCGAATCTCACGGTCGGCCTCGGCATCAACAGCGGAACGGTCGAGCGGTCGATGGCGGACGTGCTGGATTCGCGCGCGCGACTGCGGGACGTCGTGGTCCCCACGGAGACCGCGGGTGTCGACGTCGCGCCCGCGACGCTCGACCTCGCGTCAACCGAAGTCGAGCTGTTCTCCGCGATCGGCCGCGAGCAGGCACTCCGCGAAGCCCTGTCGGAGTGGGCGACCGAGCAGTACGAGTACATCCTCGTCGACTGCCCGCCGACGCTCGGGCTGCTGACGATCAATGGCCTCGTCGCAGCCGACAACGTGATCATCCCGGTCCAGACGCAGTACTACGCGCTGAAGGGACTCACGGCCCTCGTGAAGGTCATCAACCAGATCCGCGGTCGGCGCCTCAATCCCGACCTGCGGATCCTCGGGCTCCTCCCGACCTTCTACGACGGCCGCACGCTGCTCGGTCGCGAGATGCTCGCCGAGCTGCGCGAGCTGGGCGACCACCATGTCTTCCACACGATCGTCAAGAACACGGTGAAGCTCGGCGAGGCGCCGCTGACCGGTCGGCCGGTCACGACGTACGCCGGGGCGTCGGAGGCCGCTCGCAGCTTCCGCGAGCTGGCACGGGAGGTGATCGATCTTGGCTAGGCCGGATTTCCGCAGCGCCGCCGCCCGTCGCCTTGCCGAGGAACGGGACGACCTCTCGCCGGCCATCGTGAGCCTGCTGTCGTCGGAGGATCGGCCGCGCACGCCGACCGTCCGCCAGATCCCCGTCTCGCAGATCGATCCCAACCCCGAGCAACCGCGTCTCGCTCTCGATCAGGACGGCCTGAACGAGCTGACGACATCCGTCCGCGAACACGGCGTGCTGCAACCGATCCTCGTCCGGCCACTGCCCGCCGGGAGGTTCCAGCTCGTCGCCGGAGAGCGCCGCTGGCGCGCCGCGCAGCTGGCGGAGATCGCGACGATTCCGGCACTGGTCGAGGAGCTCGACGACGCCACGGCCCTCGAGATCTCGATCATCGAGAACCTGCAGCGCGAGGATCTGTCGCCGCTCGACGAGGCCGGCATGTACCGCCGGATGATCCACGACTACGGATACAGCGTCCGGAAGCTCGGACAGAAGCTCGGCAAGGACAAGGGCTACATCGAGAACCGGTTGCGCCTCGTGGACGCGCCGACCGAGATTCGCGAGCTCGTGTCTTTGCGCAAAGACACGGTGTCGCACGCGTACGAGCTCATGAAGGTCGAGGATCCGAAGCGCCGGAGGCGCCTGGCCGACCAGGTGGCGCGCGGCGAGCTCAGCCTTCAGAAGCTTCGAGCGCTGATCGACGGCAAGCCGGCGTCGGGGGAATCGCCGCGTCGGGGCCGGAAGATCCTGACCGCGGCGGGCGAGGCCGAGGTCGCCGCGCCGGCGCAGGACGCGGCTGCCGACGGCGACGCGCTGCCACCGCACGAGCCCCCGACGGGCGACAAGGCGCTGCTGTCGACGAAGGCCCAGCTGACCGAGGCGATCGAGGATCTCGTCGGCGTGCTCCGCGCGCCCCAGGCACTCGACGGCATGAGCGAGGTCGACCGGACGAACCTCGCGAAGTACCTGACGATCACGAAGCTCCGCCTCGAGAACGCCATCGCCCTCCTCCGCACCCTCGACGCGCATCGCTGACCGGTCGCCGCAGTCGCCACGCTGGCGCCGGCGGGCAAAC
>JAKAAV010000011.1 GCA_021802185.1 Chloroflexota bacterium
CGTCGACCATGAACCAGTGGCGCTCGATCGCCTCCTCGCTAGGCGTATACGTCTTCGTCGTCATTCCTCTCCGTCCGTCGAGCCGGCCCGTCGTACACGACGCGCCGGAGGCACAGCCCCTGCGGCGGCGCCACCGCACCGTGGAAGGCCCGGCGCGACGACCCGAGTGCCGCCGCGACCTCGCCCGCGGCCAGCTCCCCGTGCCCCACGCGGAGCAGTGCCGCCACGATGCTTCGCACCATCTGGCGCAGGAACGCGTCCGCGGCGACGTCGATCGTCACCTCGTGGCCCGTCCTGCGGACCCGGATCCAGTGAATGGTCCGGATCGGTTGTCGGTCTGCCGCGCCGAACGCCGAGAAGTCGTGCCGGCCCACCAGGACCGACGCGGCCTCCGTCATCGCCGCGACGTCGAGCGGGACCCGCACCCCGAGCGCGAACCGCTCGCGGAGCGGGCTGCGCGGCCCGTTCCAGACGGTGTAGCGGTACTCCCGGTACCGCGCCGCGTAGCGTGGGTGGAAGCCCGGGCCGGTGCGGCGGATGCCGCTGATCCCGATGTCGGGCGGCAGGACCGCCCCGAGCGCTCGTTCGAGCTCCCGGGCCGGGAGCCGTCCCGGGTAGGTGAACGCGATCACCTGGCCCGCGGCATGCACCCCGGCGTCCGTCCGTCCGGCGGCGATCACGCGAACTCCGACCCCGTCGGAGAGTCGCGAGAGCGCCCCTTCCAGCTCTCCCTGGACGGTGCGGCGGCCAGGCTGGACCTGGAACCCGTCGAACCCCGTCCCGTCGTATTCGACCCGTGCCCGATATCGCACGGGGCCGCCCTCTCGGGCGGGCCGCCGGCCGGTTGCCCCGCCGGTTCGACCGGCCTCGCCGGTCATCGTTCGACGATGCGCCCGCGCATCGCTGCCCCGGGCGCGCCCGCCGCCTAGCGAGCCGTCACACCAGCTCGATCTGGACGATCGGCGCGGCATCGCCGGCCCGCTGGCCGAGCCGCACGATCCGCGTGAACCCCGACGTCCGATCGGCATACTTCGGCGCGATCTCGTTGAACAGCTTGTCGATCACGAGCGGCTCGTCCGGAAGCTCCGCCACGACCCGCCGCCGGGCGGTGAGCGACCCCTCGCGGGCGAGCGAGATCACGTGGTCGACGCGCCCGCGGATCTCCTTGGCCTTCGCCTCGGTGGTCCGGACCTGTTCGTACCTCAGCACCGAGACGACCAGGTTGCGGTACAGCGCCATGCGCGGTCCCGTCTTGCGGCCGAGCTTCCGGCCATCCACGCGGTGAGCCATCGGTCAGGCCTCCGTGTCGGACGGCGCGATCTCGTCGCCGTCGTCTTCCTCGTCGACCTCGTCGCCGCCGAGCTCGTCGAGCGCCTCCTCGTCCTCGGGAAGCTCCTCGTCCGGGCCGGTCCCGTCCCCGGTCTCGTCGTCCGGCAGCGTGAACCCGCGCATCCGGAGCCGCTCCTTCATCTCGTCGAGCGACTTCTTGCCGAAGTTCCGCATGCGGAGGAGATCATCGTCGGACAGCTGGAGCAGCTGGCCGACCTTCACGATGTTGTTCCGCTTCAGCGAGTTGTACGCCCGCATCGGCAGGTCGAGCTCCTCGATCGGCATCTCGAGCATGTTCGCCGGCAGCTGCGGCGTCGGCATGGCGCCCGCAGCGCCACCGCCGACCTGCTTGCCGGCGGCCGTGAACAGGCTGAAGTGCCGGACGAGGATGTCGGCGGCGCCCGACAGCGCCTCCTCGGGCGAGATCGACCCGTCGGTCTCGACCTCGAGCGTGAGCTTGTCGTAGTTGGTCATCTGGCCGACGCGCACCGGCTCGACCGTGTAGTTCACGCGGCGCACCGGCGAGAACACGGCGTCGACCGGGATCACGCCGATCGGCAGGGGCTCGGGCCGCTCGGCCCCGAGGTACCCGATCCCGGACTCGACCGTGAGGTCCATCTCGACGGCCACGTCGCCCGAGTCGAGCGTCATGAGGTGCAGCTCGGGGTTGATGATCTCGACCTCGGCCGACGGCGTGATGTCCGCCGCGGTGACCTCGCCCGCCCCGGTCTTCGTGAGCTTCAGCTGCACGGGATGATCCGGCGCGTACGACCTGAGGCGCAGCTTCTTGACGTTGAGGACGATCTGCGTCACGTCCTCCTTCACGCCAGGGATCGTGCTGAACTCGTGGTAGACGTCGCGGATCTGGATCGCGGTGACCGCGGCGCCCTCGAGCGACGAGAGCAGCACGCGGCGCAGCGCGTTCCCCAGCGTGACGCCGTAGCCGGCGGGCAGGGGCCCCGCCTCGAACTTCGCGTAGGACGACCCCAGCTGCTCGAGCTGCTCGATCTGGGGTGTCTCCAGTTGCATCACCAACGCTCTACCTCGAGTAGTACTCGACCACGAGCTGCTCGTTGAGCTCGAGCGGCATCTGGTCGCGGCGCGGCAGCGCGGCGATGGTCCCGCTGAGGTGCTCCGGGTCGATGGTCAGCCACTCCGGGCGCGGGGCGGCGCCCATCTGTGTTCGCGCGATCTTGAACGGCTCCAGGGACCGGCTCGACTCGAGGACCTCGACGCGGTCGCCCGGCCGGAGCTGGTACGACGGGATGTCGGTCGGCACGCCGTTCACCGCGAAGTGGCCATGGCCGACGAGCTGGCGCGCCATCGGCCGGCTCGTCGCGAAGCCCATGCGGTACACCGCGTTGTCGAGACGAAGTTCGAGGAGCCGCAGCAGGTTCTCGCCGGTCACGCCGGGGCGCGACCGCGCGACGACGAAGTAGTCCTTGAACTGGCGCTCCATGACGGAGTAGACCCTGCGGAACTTCTGCTTCTCGCGCAGGTGCGTGCCGAAGTCGGACATCTTCCGGCGCCGCACGCCGTGCTGCCCGGGAGGGCTCGGGCGGCGTTCGACCGAGCACTTCTTGGTGTAGCAGCGCGTGCCCTTCAGGAAGAGCTTGGTGCCCTCCCGACGGCACAGGCGGCAGACGGAGTCGTGGTATCGGGCCATCGCTCGCTCCTGCTCAGACCCGGCGCCGTTTCGGCGGGCGGCAACCGTTGTGCGGGATCGGCGTGACGTCGGTGATCGCCGTCACCTCGAGCCCCGCGGCCTGGAGCGACCGGATCGCCTGCTCGCGCCCGGCGCCGGGCCCCTTCACGAACACCTCGACCTGGCGCATGCCGTGCTCCATCGCGCGACGCGCGGCGCCGTCGGCGCTCAGCGCGGCGGCGTAGGGCGTGCTCTTGCGGGAGCCCTTGAACCCCGCCAGGCCGGCGCTCCCCCACGCGACCGTCGCGCCCGAGGGATCGGTGATCGTGACGATCGTGTTGTTGAACGAGGCCTGGATGTGCACGTGCCCCATCGGCACGTTCTTTCGTTCGCGCCGCCGGGTCTTCGTGGCGCGCTTGCGTTCCGCCATGCGTCGGTACTACCTGCTGCTACGTCCTGGTTTGGGGCTACTTCTTGCGGCGGACGCCGACGGTCCGCTTCGGACCGCGCCGCTGCCGCGCGTTGGTCTTCGTGCGCTGGCCGCGCACCGGCAGGTTGCGGCGATGCCGCAGGCCCCGGTAGGAGCCGATCTCCTGCAGGCGCTTGATGTTCATCGCGACCTCGCGGCGCAGGTCGCCCTCGACCTTGTAGCGCCGGTCGATGATGTCGCGCAGGCGGCCCACCTGCTCCTCGGTCAGGTCACGGACCCGCGTGTCCGGGTTCACGTTCGCCTGCGCGAGGATCACCTGGCTCGTGGGGAGGCCGAGCCCGTAGATGTACGTCAGGGCCACCTCGACGCGCTTCTCGCGCGGGAGATCGATGCCGGAGATGCGTGCCATGCTGCTCCTAACCCTGGCGCTGCTTGTGCTTGGGATTCGTGCACAGGACCATCACCGTGCCGTGCCGGCGGATGATCTTGCAGCGCTCGCATCGCGTCTTGACGGACGCTCGGACCTTCACCTTTGCCTGCCCTGCCTACTTGAGTCGATACGTGATGCGGCCCCGCGAGAGGTCGTACGGCGACAGCTCGACGCGGACCCGGTCGCCCGGGAGGATGCGGATGAAGTTCATCCGCAGCTTGCCGCTGATGTGGGCGAGGACGCGATGCCCGTTCTCGAGCTCGACAGCGAACATCGTGTTGGGCAACGGCTCAACGACCGTGCCCTCCACCTCGATGGCGTCCTTCTTAGCCACAGGCGACCGTCATACCCCTCTCTTCTGGTGATCGGCGCGCACGGCATCACGGAGACGCGGCACGCGAACGGTGAGTGTATCAGACATGCCGCACGTCCGACAAACTGACGTCGCGGCCATTGACCGTGAGGACCTCCGGCCCGTCGGGCATGATCGCGATCGTCTGCTCCCAGTGAGCGGCGATGCTGCCGTCGACGGTCGCGACCGTCCATCCGTCGTCGCGGACGCGCACGTCGTGCCGCCCGAGCGTGAACATCGGCTCGATCGCGAGGCACAGCCCGACCTCGAGCTTCCGGCCGCGCCCGGCGCCGCGGTAGTTCGGGACGAACGGCTCCTCGTGCATCTCGGTGCCGATCCCGTGCCCGCCGTACTCGCGCAGCACGCCATACCCGTGCTCGAGCGCGACCGACTCGACCGCCGCCGCGATGTCCCCGATCGTTCGGCCGGGCTGGGCGGCCGCGATCCCGGCCTCCAGGGCACGCTTCGTCTCGTCGACGAGCAGCGCGACCTCCGCCGGCACCTCGCCGACGACGAACGTGCGAGCGGCGTCGCCGTGCCAGCCGTCGATGATCGCCCCCGCGTCGATCGAGACGACTTCGCCGGCCTCGATGCGCCGCCGGCCCGGGATGCCGTGCACCACCTCGTCGTCGATCGACACGCAGATCGTGTGCCGGTACGGGGCGAGCGGTCCCGGGGCGCCGACGAACGACGGGATCGCGCCGGCGCGTCGGATCATCTCCGCGGCGACCCGGTCGAGGTCCGCAGTGGTGACGCCGGGGGCGACCTCCTCCGAAAGCCTGTCGAGCACGTCCGCCACCAGCCGCCCCGCCGTCCGCATCTTCTCGACCTGGCCGCGGGACTTCAGGGTGACACGCCGCTCGGACAGGATCATGCCGCCTCGCTCCGGCCCGCCGGCCGGGCAGGGTGGGCGATCGCGCGGAGGAGCGCCTCGGTCACCGCATCGATGGGCTCCGTGCCGTCGACCGCGACAAGGACGCCGAGCTCGGTGTAGTGGTCGATGACGTCGTACATCGGGGCGAGCTGCTGCTCGAGACGAGCCCGGACGGTCTCCGGCCTGTCGTCCTCGCGCTGGTACAGCTCCGAGCCGTCGATGTCGCAGATGCCCTTCACGAGCGGCGGCTTGCTGATGTCGTGGTACGGATGGCCGGCCGCGCGGCACACCCACCGGCCGGACAGCCGCCGGACGAGCTCGTCCTCGGGGACGCCCACGTACAGCGCCGCGTCGACCTGCGCCTCGCGCCGCGCCAGCGCGACGTCGAGCGCCTCGGCCTGCGGGCGCGTGCGCGGGAACCCGTCGAGGATGACGCCCGTGGCAGCCGCCGGGCCGTCGAGCCGCTCCTCGATCATCGCGATGACGACGGGATCGGGGACGAGCGCCCCGCGGTCCATGTACCGCTTCGCCTCGCGGCCCAGCGCAGTGCCGTCGCGCACCGCTTCGCGGAACAGGTCCCCGGAGGCGAGGTGCTGCATGCCGAGCCGTTCGGCGAGGATCGCCGCCTGCGTGCCCTTGCCGGCACCGGGCGCGCCAACCATGACGTAGACCTTCACCGGATGAAGCCCTCGTAGTTGCGCATCATCAGCTGCGCCTCCACCTGCTTCATCGTCTCGACGACCACCGACACCACGATCAGCAGTGCGGTGCCGCCGAGCGCGATCCCGCCGAGGCTGGGGAACGCCTGCGAGAGCACGAACGGCATGACCGCCACGATGCCCAGGAAGAGCGCGCCGGCGATCGTGATCCGGAAGACGACCGCCTGGAGGTAGTCGCGCGTGGGGTTGCCGGGCCGGATGCCGGGGATGAAGCCGCCGTTCTTGCGGAGCTGGTCCGCGGTGTCGTCGGGCTTGAAGGTGAAGGCGGTGTAGAAGTACGTGAAGCCGACCGTCAGGACGAAGTAGAGCACGGCGTACAGCGGGCTCTGCGTCCCGAGCAGGGTCTGGATCCCCCGCGACACGTCGGCCACGACCTTGACCTGCGACGACTGGAAGTACGCCGCGATCTGCGTCGGGAACAGGATGATGCTGACGGCGAAGATGATCGGGATGACGCCGGCCTGGTTCACCCGGAGCGGCAGGAACGTCGACCCGCCCTGGTAGAGACGACGACCTCGGACGCGGCTCGCGTACTGGACCGGGATCCGGCGCTGCCCCTCCTGGATGTACACGATGCCGGCGATCGCGATGAGACCGACGACGGCAAGCGCGAAGCCGGCAGCCCAGTCCGGGGCCTCCAGGAACCGGCCGGCGGCCGACGGTATGCGTCCGACGATGCCGGCGAAGATGATGAAGCTGACACCGTTGCCGATGCCCTTCTCCGTGATGAGCTCGCCCATCCACATGAGGAGCACGGTGCCCGCGGTCAGCGAGATGATCTGGGTGACCGTGACGAGACTCGCGAGGTCGAAGCTCGTGAGAACGCCCTGGCTGTTCAGGATGGCGAGGAAGCCGTAGCCCTGGATCAGCGCGAGCGGCACGGTCAGGTACCGCGTGTACTGGTTGATCTTCTGGCGCCCGTACTCGCCCTCGTGGGAAAGGGCCTGCAGGGTCGGGATCACGCCCTGCATCAGCGTCATGATGATCGACGCGTTGATGTAGGGGTTCACGCCCATGCCGATGACCGAGAACGACGACAGCCCGCCGCCGGAGAAGATGTCCAGCAGGCCGAGCAGCTGGTTGTTCTGGAACAGCGTGTTGAGCGCCGCCCGGTTGACGCCGGGCACCGGCACGTGAGCCAGGGCGCGCACCAGGATCAGCATCGCCAGCACGAACAGGATGCGGCGACGGATGTCGGGGGCGCGGAACGCGTTGATCAGGGCGTCGAACACCGTCTACTCCGCCTGCGGGGATGCGGACCCCTGCTCCTGCTCGGGCGATCCCGCGGGCTGCGGGACCTCGTCGCCGGTCCCCTCGTCCGGCGTGGCGTCGGACCGTGCGGCCGCCGACGCCGCGGCCTCCACCATGGTCTCGGGCCGCTGCTCGTCGGCCTCGATCCGGTCGACGCCGAGGGCCACGAGTTCCGTGTCAGGCATCTCGAGGACCTGGGCCGTGCCCCCGGCTGCCTCGATCTTCGCGGTCGCGCTCTTCGTGAACGCGTCGGCGACGACGAACAGGCGGCGGTCGACGTCGCCCTGGCCGAGGACCTTGACCGGCTGACGGAGCGATCCGACGAGGCCGGCGGCCACCAGCAGATCGGGGTTCACGGCGACCGGCGCGCTGGCCACGGGCTCGCCGAACCCGCCGGCCGCGGCCACCTCGTTGATGCGCCCGACGTTGACGACCGCGTACTCGATCCGGAAGCGGCGCTTGAAGCCGCGCAGCTTCGGCACGCGCTGCGAGGCCGGCGTCTGGCCGCCCTCGAACCAGGCGGGGATGCTGCTGCCCGTCCGGGCCTTCTGGCCCTTGGTGCCGCGCCCCGCGGTCTTGCCCTTGCCGGCCGCGATGCCGCGACCGACCCGTGTGCGGGCGGTGCGCGACCCGTCGGCGGGCCGCAGATCGTGGAGCTTCATGCTCCCTCCTCCTCCGCGGTCGTCGCGGGATTGTCGGCACCTTCTGCCGGAGCCGGCGCGTCCGGAGTTGCCGCCGTATCCGCCGCCGCGACGGCCTCGGACTCCGGTGCCGTCGCGGGCACGGACGCCGGCGCGTGCGCGGCGGCGCGACGCCGGGCGTGGGCCGGGACGTGCTCGGGCAGCTCCTCGACCTCGACGAGGAATCGGACGGCGCGGACCATGCCCCGCGTGGCGGGGTTGTCGGGCACCTCGACCGTCTCGTGGAGCCGGTGCAGGCCGAGCGCGCGAACAGTGCCCCGCGCCTTGGCGGTGTAGCTGATCGGGCTCTTGCGCAGGCGGACCCGCAGCTTATCGGGCATCGGCGACGACCTCCGGGCTCGGCTGCCCGCTGATCACGCTGCGGAGCCGCACGCCGCGCTGGGCCGACAGCTCCTCGGCGCTCCGCAGGCTGCGCAGTGCCTCAAGCGCGGCGCGCGTGACGTTGACCGGGTTCGTCGAGCCGAGCGACTTCGACAGGATGTCGCGGATCCCGGCCGATTCGACGACGGCGCGCACGGACCCGCCGGCGATGACGCCGGTGCCCTGGGACGCCGGGCGGAGCATCACGTTGCTCGCGCCGTACCGGACGGTGACCTCGTGCGGGATGGTGGTGCCGACGAGCGGCACGCGGATCAGGTGCTTCTTCGCGTCCTCGACGCCCTTGCGGATCGCCTCGGGGACCTCGCCGGCCTTCCCGAGCCCGACGCCGACGTGCCCGGCCCCGTCGCCGACGACGACGACGGCGCTGAAGCTGAAGCGGCGTCCGCCCTTGACGACCTTGGCGACGCGGTTGATCTGGACGACGCGTTCCTCGAGCGTCAGCCTGGCTGGGTCGATCCTCGCCAACGATGGCTCCTTTCAGTCCTAGAAGTCGAGGCCCGCCTCGCGGGCCGCGTCGGCGAGCGATTTGACCCGACCGTGGTAGCGGAAGCCGGCGCGGTCGAAGACGACGCAGTCGACCCCCGCGGCCTTCGCACGCTCGGCAATGAGCCGGCCCACGTTCTTCGCCCGTTCGGTCTTGGTTGCCTCGAGCGACCGGATCTCGCGCTCGAGCGACGACGCCGCGGCCAGCGTTCGGCCGGTCGTGTCGTCGATGACCTGCGCGTAGATCTGGTCGATGCTGCGGAACACGGCCAGGCGCGGCCGCGCCGCCGTCCCGCGCGTGGTGAGACGGATGCGCTCGTGGCGCTTCTGCCGCGCGGCGCTCCTCGAAGGTGCCTGGGCCATTGTTCTCGTCGTACTCCTAGGTCGAGGACCCGGGCCCGGTCTCGCGGGAGGGTCCGTCTCGCGGCGCCGATCCCGCACTCACGCGGGCGCGGAGCCGCCGTCGATTACTTCTTGCCGCCGATCTTGCCGGCCTTGCCGGCCTTGCGCCGGATGCGCTCGCCGGCATACCGGACGCCCTTGCCCTTGTACGGCTCGGGCTTCCGGGTCGCGCGAACCTGCGCCGCAACCTGGCCGACCAGCTCCTTGTCGATCCCGACCACGGCGAGCCGGACCGGGTTGTCGACCTCGAACGCGATGCCGGCCGGCGGGTTGATCTCGATCGGGTGGCTGTAGCCCAGCGTGAGCTGCAGCTTGTCCCCGACCTTCTGGGCCCGGTAGCCCACGCCGGTGATCTCGAGCGGCTTGCGGTAGCCCGCCGTCACGCCGGTCACCATGTTCGCGACGAGCGTCCGCGTCAGGCCATGCAGCTCGCGCGACCGCTTGTCATCGCGCGGCCGTTCGACGCGGAGCGTGCCGTCCTCGCGGACGACCGTGACCTCCGGCGCGATCTCGCGCTGCAGCTCGCCGCGCGGCCCCTTCACGGTCACCGTCGAGCCGTCGATCGTCACGTCGACGCCCGACGGGATGGGGATGGGAAGTCGTCCGATGCGTGACATGGCGGCCTACCAGACGTACGCCAGGACTTCGCCGCCGAGCTGGGCCTTGTGGGCCTGCGCGCCGGTCATGATCCCCTGGCTGGTGCTGACGATGACGATGCCGAGGCCGCCGAGGACGCGGGGAATCTCGGTCTTGCCGGCGTAGACGCGGAGCCCGGGCTTGCTGATGCGCTTGAGCCCGGAGACGACCGGCGCCTTGCCGCCGACGTAGCGGAGCGAGAGGCGCAGCATCGCACGCGGGCCCTCGCGGAACTCGTCGAAGTCCGCGATGAACCCCTCGTCCTTGAGGATGCGGGCGATCTCGCGCTTCGTGCGCGAGGCGGGGACGAGCACCTCGGGGTGCCGGGCGCGGCTCGCGTTCCGGATCCGCGTCAGCATGTCGGCAATCGGGTCGGAGATGTTCATGCGGTCACCAGCTCGACTTCGTCACGCCGGGCAGCATCCCGAGGAGCGCTCGCTCCCGGAAGCAGATGCGGCAGAGCGCGAAGCGACGCATGTACCCGCGGGGCCGGCCGCAGACCGAGCAGCGGTTCTTCTGCCGGACCTTGTACCGGTTCGGGCGGTTCGCCTTCGCGATCATGGACTTCTTGGCCATTCGTGATCCCTCCCGCGCCGCTAGCCGGCGAAGGGCATGCCGAGGAGCTCGAGGAGCTTCTTCGATTCCTCGTCGGACTTCGCCGTCGTCACGATGCTCACCTCGAGCCCGCGCAGGCGGTCCACCTTGTCGTAGTCGATCTCCGGGAACGCGAGCTGCTCCCGCAGCCCGAGCGAATAATTGCCGCGCCCGTCGAACGAGCGCGACGGCACTCCGTGGAAGTCGCGGATGCGGGGCAGCGCGAGCTGCGTGAGCCGCTCGAGGAAGTCCCACATCCGGTCGCCGCGGAGGGTGACCTTCGCGCCGATCGCGTTGCCCGTGCGGAGCCGGAACTGGGCGATCGAGCGCTTCGCTCGCGTGACGATGGGCTTCTGGCCCGTGATCGCGGTCAGGTCGCCGACGGCCGCATCCATCGCCTTCGCGTTCTGGAGCGCCTCGCCGAGCCCGATGTTCACGACGACCTTCTCGACGCGCGGCACCTGCATCGGGTTCGCGTACGAGAACTCCTTCTGAAGCGCGGGCACGACGTCCTCGCGGTAGCGCCGCTTCAGCTCGCTCATCACTTCACCTCGCGTGCGAGCGGCTCGCCGCACCGGGCGCAGACCCGGACGCTCCGGCCGTTCGCCAGCGCCGTGTGGCGGACGCGCGTGGGCTGCCCGCACGACGGGCACACGACCATGACGTTGCTGACCGGCAGCGGCATCGTCTTGTCGAGGATGCCGCCCTGCTGGATCTGCGGCGCCGATTCGGTGCGGCCCTGGATCGTGCGCGGCTTGGTGTGTCGCTTCGACACGTTCACTCCGCCGACGACCACGTGGTCCGGCCGGACCACGTGGTCCACGGTGCCGCGCTTGCCGGCGTCCTTGCCCGTCAGCACCACGACCTGGTCGCCCTTCCGGATCTCAGGCACCTTCGTGACGCGCTTGGCGACCTCGCCTGCCGGCATCTCAGAGCACCTCCGGCGCGAGGGAGACGATCTTCATGTAGTTCCGATCCCGCAGCTCGCGCGCGACCGGACCGAAGATCCGGGTCCCGCGCGGGTTCCCCTGGTTGTTGATGAGCACGGCTGCGTTCTCGTCGAACCGGATGTAGCTGCCGTCCGGCCGCCCGTACTCCTTCGCCGTGCGCACGACGACGGCCCGCACGACGTCGCCCTTCTTGACGGCGGCGTTCGGGATCGCCTGCTTGACGCTGGCGATGATGACGTCGCCGACCTCGGCGGTCGTCTTGCGTGAGCGGCCCATGATGCGGATGCACTGGATCGTCCGCGCGCCGGTGTTATCCGCGACCCGCAGCCGGCTGTACTGCTGGATCATGCGGTCGCCCCTCCCGACGGCGCCTCTTCAGCCCGTCCGGGGTGCGCGTGGTGGATCGCCTCGGAGGTCGATGCCTCCTCGGCCACCACCGGCTCGCCCGTGCCATCGGCCGCCCGCTGGACGATCTCGACCAGCCGCCAGCGCTTGGTCGCGCTCATCGGGCGCGACTCCTCGATGCGCACGGTGTCGCCGATGCGCGCCTCGTTGCGCTCGTCGTGGGCCTTGAACTTCGTCGTGAGGCGGACGACGCGCTTGTACAGCGGGTGCCGGGAGAGCCGCTCGACGGACACCACGATCGTCTTGTCCATCTTGTCGCTGACGACGCGCCCGACCTTGCTCTTCCGCTGCGTGTCCACCTTCGCTCCGCTCATTGCCCGGCCTCCACGGCGGGCCGGCCCGCGCGGCGCTCGGTCTGCACCGTCAGGATCCTGGCGATCCGCTTGCGCGTGTTCCGGATCTGGTTGTAGTCGCTCAGCTGCCTGGTGGCCAGCTGGAAGCGCAGGTCGTACAGGTTCCGGCGCGCCGCCGTGAGCTCGGACTCGAGCTCACCGTCCGAGAGCGCGCGGACCTCATCGATGTCCATCGGTCACCACGCCTTCCCGGACGACGAACTTCACGTTCACGGGCAGCTTGTGGCCCGCCAGCCGCATCGCCTCCGCGGCCTCCTCGACCGGCACGCCGGCCAGCTCGAAGAGGATCCGGCCGGGCTTGACGACCGCCACCCAGTGGTCCGGCGCGCCCTTGCCGGAACCCATGCGGGTCTCGGCGGGCTTCTTCGTCACCGGCTTGTCCGGGAAGATCCGGATCCAGACCTTGCCGCCGCGCTTGACCGACCGGGTCATCGCGCGCCGGGCCGCCTCGATCTGGCGGCTCGTGATCCAGGCCGGCTCCTCGGTCATCAGGCCGTACTCGCCGAACGCGATCGTGCTGCCGCCCTTCGCCATGCCGCTCATGCGGCCGCGCATGACCCGGCGATGCTTGACTCGCTTGGGGATCAGCATGGCTCAGGCTCCTGCCGGCGCCGGAGCCGCCTCGCGGGGCGCCTTGCGCTCGGGCATGATGTCGCCCCGATACACCCACACCTTGACACCGATGCGTCCGTACGTGGTGTGCGCGTGGACCTGGCCGTAGCTGATGTCCGCGCGGAGCGTGCCGAGCGGGATGCGCCCCTCGCGCTCCCACTCGCGGCGCGCCATCTCGGCGCCGCCGAGCCGGCCGGCGACGGCGATCCGGACGCCCTTCGCGCCCGCCTTCATCGTGCGCTGCACCGACTGCTTCATCGCCTTCTTGAACGCGATGCGTCGGCTCAGCTGCTGCGCGATGTTCGCGGCGACGAGCTGCGCGTCCAGCTCCGGCTGGCGGATCTCCTTGATCTCGAGCTTGACCTTCCGGCTCGACAGCCGGCCGATCTGCTGGCGCAGTGCCTCGACGTTGGCACCGCCCTTGCCGATCACGATCCCCGGCTTCGCCGTGTGGATCGTGACCGTCACGTGGTTGATGCCGCGCTCGATCTCGACATGGCTCACGCTCGCGTTCGCGAGGCGCCTGTCGATCAGGTCGCGGATCGCGAAGTCCTCCTTGAGGAGGTCGCTGTAGTTCTTGTCCGCGTACCAGTTCGCCGTCCAGCCCCGCGATACGCCGATGCGGAAGCCGTACGGGTGGACCTTGTGACCCAACCTACGCCTCCTTGCTTTCGACGACCACGGTGATATGGGTCATCGGTTTGTGAATGGGGAACGCGCGCCCCTGCGCGCGCGGGTGCCAGCGCTTGACCGTCGGCCCCTCGTCTGCCCGCGCCTCCGCGACCACGAGGTCGTCGGCGGCGAGGTGGTGGTTGTTCTCGGCGTTCGCGGCGGCGCTCTTCAGCACCTTCGCGACGTCCCGCGCGGCGCCCTGCGGCATGAACTGCAGCATCGCGCTTGCCTCGCCGACGGGGCGACCCACGATCGCCTGTGTGACGAGACGCGTCTTCCGCGTCGAGCGGCGGATGTACTTGGCGGTGGCGGCGACTCGCACGGCGTGCTCCTACTTCAGCGCCGTCGAGCGCTCGGTGTGCTTGCCGTGCCCGCGGAAGGTCCGCGTCGGCGCGAACTCGCCCAGCCGATGGCCGACCATGTTCTCGGTCACGTAGACCGGGATGTGCTTGCGCCCGTTGTAGACGGCGACGGTGTGCCCGACGAAGTCGGGGAATATGACGCTGGCACGGGACCAGGTCTTGAGCACGCGCTTCTCGTTGCGCTTGTTCATCTCCTGGACACGGCCGAGGAGACGCGCCTCTACGAACGGTCCCTTCTTGACTGACCGCGACATCAGCGACCTCCTTTCGGCCTAGCTCTTGCGATGGCGGGAGCGCACGATGAGGCGCCCCGTCAGCTTGTTGCGCCGCGTCCGGAGCCCCATCGCGGGCTTGCCCCACGGCGTCTTGGGCGGCATGCCGGTGGGCGACTTGCCCTCGCCTCCGCCGTGCGGATGCTCGCGCGGGTTCATCACCACGCCCCGCACCTCGGGACGCTGCCCCATGTGGCGGGCACGGCCCGCCTTGCCGAGGCTCTGGTTCTCGTGGTCGAGATTGCCCACCTGGCCCACGGTGGCGATGCAGCCGAGCGGCACGCGGCGCATCTCGCCGGAGGGCAGGCGGACCGTCCCCCAGTCGCCCTCCTTGGCGAGGAGCTGTGCCGAGGCTCCCGCGGACCGGACGATCTGGCCGCCCTTGCCGGGCACCAGCTCGATGTTGTGGATCGTCGTGCCGAGCGGGATGTCGGCGAGCGGGAGCGCGTTGCCCACCCTCGCCTCCACGCCGGGGCCGCTCACCACCACGTCGCCCACCCGAAGCCCGTTGGGGATCAGGATGTAGCGCTTCTCGCCGTCACGGTAGTGCAGCAGGCCGATCCGGGCCGACCGGTTGGGGTCGTACTCGATCGTCGCCAGGCGCGCCGGGATGCCGTACTTGTCGCGCTTGAAGTCGATCCGGCGGTAGTGCTGCTTCTCGCCGCCGCCGCGATGGCGCACGGTGAGATGGCCCTGGTTGTTGCGCCCGCTGCCCCGCTTCTGGGGCTCGAGCAGCGGCTTGTAGGGCTCGTCGGTGGTGATCTCGGCAAACGTCGACCGGGTCATGAACCGCCGGCCGGCGGAGGTCGGCTTGTAGCTTCGCAGCGGCATCGC
>JAKAAV010000416.1 GCA_021802185.1 Chloroflexota bacterium
GTGCTGCAGCGTGCGGCCGTGGGCGCCGGCATTCCCACGGTCTCTCCAGGCACGTGACGAGCGCCGACGCGCGGAGCGTTTGCGGAGAGGGAGGTTTCTTACCCAGCGGTAACGAGGTATAGACGCAGCGGCAGCCAGGGGGCCGGAGGCCGAACGGAAAGGCCGCGGCCGATGGTGGGTCTGCGCAAGGTTGGATCCGGCGGGGCCGTCGCCGCCGCGCTGCTCGCGGTGAGCCTCCTGGCGATCGGCTTGACGGCCGGGGCGCCGACTGCTGCCGGTGCCTCCTCGGCGACGCCGGCCTGGCATGCCTACGGCAGTGCACGGCAGGTCTACGTCCTTCACTTCCCGACGAGCGACCCCGCGGCGCTCGTCGGCCCCGACGGCACGGTGGTCACGACGGAGAGCCCGACGGGGCAGATGGTGACGAGCCAGAAGGCCGACGCCCTGGGCGGGCTCGTGTTCCGGAAGGTCGCGCCCGGCAATGGCTACCGGGTGCGCGACCTCGCGACGGGCCAGGAGTCGGGGCCGGTCACCGTCCACAGCGACCGGGCCGCCCCGTGGGATCCGGGGATCTACCACCAGACCATCAAGGACAGTGGCTACCAGTACCTCACCACGCGCGACGGCACGCAGCTTGCCATCGACGTGCACCCGCCCACGAGTCCTGCCGGCGAGCACGTGACGCTCCCCAACGGGACGTCGCTGCAGGCGGGGCTCCCCACAGGGGTCACGCTCCCGGCAGGACCCGACTACGCCCCGCCGTACCCGACGGTCATCGAGTACTCCGGCTACGGCTACGCGGATCCGACAGGCCCCCAGAACGGCATCGCCGTCCTCGCCAACCTCATGGGCTTCGCCGTGGTCGACGTCAGCATGCGCGGGACGGGCTGCTCTGCAGGGGCCTACGACTTCTTCACACCCCTCCAGAACCTCGACGGCTACGACGTCATCCAGACGATCGCCGACCAGCCGTGGGTGCTCGGCCACAAGGTCGGGATGATCGGCATCTCCTACGGCGCCATCAGCCAGCTCTTCACCGCGCAGCTCGACCCTCCGGCCCTCGAGGCGATCGCGCCGCTCTCGACCATCGACGCCACCGCCACCACGCTGTACCCCGGCGGCATCTTGAATACCGGCTTTGCCGTCGCCTGGGCCGAGCAACGCCAGACAAACGCGCTGCCCGCCGGTCCCCACAGCGGGCAGTCGTGGGCGTACCAGCGGATCCAGGCCGGCACAACGACCTGCAAGGCGAACCAGGCGCTCCACGGCGAGGCGACGAGCCTCATGGACAAGATCCAGGCGAACGACTACTTCGACCCGGCGACCGCCAACCCGCTCGACCCGACCACCTTCGTCACAAAGATCCACGTGCCGGTCTTCATGGCCTGCCAGTGGGAGGACGAGCAGACCGGCGGCCACTGCGCGGACCTCGTCGAGCACTTCACCGGGACGACGCGCAAGTGGTTCACGTTCACCAACGGCGCGCACATCGACTCGCTCGACCCCTACACCTACGACGCGTGGTACGACTTCCTCGAGCTGTTCGTCGCCCACCAGGCGCCGATCGTCAACCAGGCGGCGACCCGGGCCGCGGCCCCGGCCATCTACCAGTCGGCGATGGGGCTGCCACAGACAGACGTCGTCACCCTGCCCCCCGACCCGATCCAGGAGATCCCCACCTACAGCGCCGCGCTGGCCGCCTTCGAGAAGCTGCCCGAGATCCGGGTGCTCTTCACAAACGGCGCCGGCGCGTCGCCGGGCGGCCAGACGACCGCAGGCAACCCGTACCCCGCCTTCCAGCAGTACTTCAGCGCCGCGCCCCAGACCGGGCCCGCCGCGGAGCCCGGCGCGCTCGTCTCGGGGACGACCGCTCGGACCTGGTACCTCGAGCCGGGCGCGCACGGCGCCCTCGGCGACCAGCCGCCTGTGGCGAGGGGCGTGGACGCGTACACGTCTGCACCGGGCGCTTTGGGGCTCACCGACTTCGGCTCCAACACGGGCGGAGGGGGTCTTTGGGGTGACGCGTCGCAGTGGCAGTGGAGCTGGAAGCAGGACCCGGCCGGCACCGCCCTGGCGTGGGTGTCCGCACCCCTCGCGCACGACACGACCGTCATCGGCCCCGGCGCCGTGTACGCCTGGGTGAAGTCGTCCGCGCCCGACGTCGACCTCCAGGCGACGATCAGCGAAGTCCGGCCCGACGGGAACGAGACCTTCGTGCAGAACGGCTGGATCCGGGCGAGCGAACGGAAGCTCTCGACGACCACCGACAACGAGCTCGACCAGCCGAGCAGCCTGCTCGAGCCCATCCCCTCGTTCATGGCCAAGGACGCGTCGCCGATGCCGAGCCACAAGTTCGTCCGCGTCGCGATCCCGCTCTACTACGAGGGCCACGTGTACCGGGCCGGTTCGCGGGTCAGGCTGACCATCTCCGCGCCCAACGGCACGCAGCCGGTCTGGTCGTTCTCGCAGACCGAGCCCCCGCTGGGCGCGAGCTCGTCGGTCGAGATCGCGATGTCGCGCACGATGCCCTCGAGCCTCGTCCTCCCGGTGGTCTCGGGCGTCAGCGTGCCGACGGGTCTCCCGCCGTGCCCGAGCCTCCGCAACGAGCCGTGCCGTCCCTACGTCCCGTTCTCCAACGACGCCGTCCGCGCCGGAGCCGTCTCGGGCGCGCAGGCGCACAGCGGCGGGCGCGCGTGTGCGCGGCC
>JAKAAV010000417.1 GCA_021802185.1 Chloroflexota bacterium
GGAGGACGTCGGGCGGCACAACGCGCTCGACAAGCTCGTGGGAGCGATGGCGATGGAGCGGCGCCTGCCGCTGCACGGGTCGGTGCTGCTCGTCTCGGGCCGCGTGAGCTTCGAGATCGTCCAGAAGGCCGCCATGGCCGGAATCCCCGTCACGTGCGCCGTCTCCGCGCCGACCGACCTCGCCGTCGACGCCGCCGAGCGACTCGGCAT
Organism: Chloroflexota bacterium; assembly: GCA_021802185.1. GTDB lineage: Bacteria > Chloroflexota > Limnocylindria > Limnocylindrales > CSP1-4 > JAJYNJ01. The sequence continues at coordinate 211 of JAKAAV010000417.1, forward strand.
GACGCTCGTCGGGTTCCTGCGTGGCGACGGGTTCAACGTCTACGCGCATCCCGAACGGATCGAACTGGAGGTCTGACATGGCCGTCGTGCCGTCGCCGTCCGAGCAGGGCTCCGACTCGTTCCAGCCGCCCGAGCCCGAGGCAACCGGCGCGGCTCCCGTCCCGGAACCCGATCCCCACGCGGGCCCCCGCTCCCTGCACGCGGGGGCCGAGCCACACGCGCCGCGCCGCTCGCCGCACCTGCCGGTGCATGTCCCGAAGCGGCCGCGGTTCATCGCGCCGGACCTGTGGGCGGGCTGGAAGCCGAACGGGATCGGCGAGCTGAAGCCGAACCACTACCTCGAGATCGCGGAGACGGTCTGGGACAACCGCCGCGCGCTCCCCTATGCGCTCCGGATCCTCCGGAACGGCGTGTGCGACGGCTGCGCCCTCGGCGTCACGGGCTTCCACGACTGGACCATGGACAGCGTGCACCTCTGCACGACCCGGCTCAGCCTCCTGAAGTACAACACGGCGCGCCCGTTCGACCACGCGCGCCTCGCCGACGTCGAGTCCCTCCGGGGCATGGACGGTGCCGCGCTCCGCGACATGGGACGGCTCGCGTACCCGATGCTCCGACGCCGCGGCGAGCGGGGGTTCCGGCGCGTCAGCTGGGATGTCGCGCTCGACCTCGTGGCGGACCGGATCAGGGCGGCCGGCCCGGACCGGACGGCGTTCTACCTGACCAGCCGCGGCATCACCAACGAGGTCTACTACGTCGCCCAGAAGGTGGCCCGGTTCCTCGGGACGAACAACATCGACAACGCCGCGCGCGTCTGCCACTCGCCGTCGACGGCGGGGCTGAAGAAGGCGCTCGGCGTGGGCGCGACGACGATCTCGTACACCGACGTCCTGCAGAGCGATCTCGTCGTGATCTTCGGCGCAGACGTGGCCAACGCGCAGCCGGTGTTCATGAAGTACCTGTACCTGGCGCGCAAGGGCGGCACGAAGGTCGTCATGGTCAACCCATACCGCGAGCCGGGCATGGAGCGGTACTGGGTGCCGTCGAACGTCGAGAGCGCGATCTTCGGCACGAAGATGACCGACGACTGGTTCCATGTCCACACGGGCGGGGACGTGGCGTTCATCAACGGCGTGCTCAAGGTCCTCATCGCGGAGGGCGGGATCGACGAGCGGTTCATCGCGGAGCACGCGGCGGGGTTCGAGGAGCTGCGCGCATCGCTCGACCACCAGTCGTTCGACGAACTGGAGCGCCTGAGCGGGACGTCGCGTGAGGACATGGCCCGGTTCGCGCGGCTGTACGCGAAGGCGCGGTGCGCGGTGCTGGTCTGGGCGATGGGCATCACGCAGCATGTCCACGGCAGCGACAACGTTCGCGCCATGGTCAACCTCGCGCTCGTGCGGGGGAACGTCGGGCGCGACGGCGCGGGCCTCATGCCGATGCGAGGGCACTCGGGCGTGCAGGGCGGCGCAGAGATGGGCGCGTACGCGACGGTGCTGCCCGGCGGCCTGCCGGTCACCCCGGAGAACGCGGCGGCCCTGTCGGAGCAGTACGGGTTCCCCGTCCGCGGCGAACGGGGCCTGTCCGCCGCGGAGATGGTCGAGGCGGCGGGGCGCGGCGAGATCGACGTGCTGTACTCGAGCGGCGGCAACTTTCTCGACGTACTGCCCGACCCGGAGCAGGTCCACGATGCCCTCGAGCGCACGCCGCTGCGCGTTCACCAGGACATCGTCGTGACGTCCCAGATGCTGCTCGACCCCGGCGACGCGGTCCTGCTGCTCCCGGCGCGGACGCGGTACGAGCAGGCGGGGGGTGGCACCGAGACGACGACCGAGCGGCGCGTCCTCTTCAGCCCGCACATCCCGGGCCCGAAGGTCGGCGAGGCCAGGAGCGAGTGGGAGATCTTCGTCGACCTCGCGCACCGCGTCGACCCGCAACGCGCCCACCTCGTGGACTTCCGGAGCGGGCGCCAGATCCGCGAGGAGATCGCGAACGTGATCCCGATGTACCGCGGCATCGAGCGCCTGCGGAAGTCGGGCGACCAGTTCCAGTGGGGCGGTGCCCGCCTGTGCGACGGCTGGGTCTTCCCGACGCCGGACGGCCGCGTCCACTTCGACCCCGTCGAACCACCCGAGATGGCGATCCCGGAGGGACACCTCCGGCTGTCCACGCGTCGCGGAAAGCAGTTCAACTCGATGGTGTTCAAGCGGACCGACCCGCTGACCGGCGCGAAGCGGGACGCGCTGTTCATCTCGCGGGAGGACACCGAACGGCTCGGGCTCTGCGAGGGAGACCGGGTGCTCGTGCGGTCGGAACATGGCGAGGTCGAGGCCCGGGTGAAGGTGTCCGCGATCCGCCAGCGCAACGTGCAGATGTTCTGGCCGGAGGCGAACCCGCTGATCCAGCCAGGCCTCCGCGACCCGGTCGCCCTGGTGCCGGACTACAACGCGACCGTGGAGGTGCTCCCGGTCGGCGCAGCGGCCGCGCAGTGAGC
>JAKAAV010000418.1 GCA_021802185.1 Chloroflexota bacterium
AGGTCCGGGCCGGCGTGCAGGCCGTGCAGGTGTTCGACACGTGGGCCGGGACCCTGTCCCCGGCGGACTACGAGGCGTACGTGCTGCCGCACGCGTCCCGGCTCATCGAGGGCGCACGAGGCGTCCCCGTGATCCATTACGCGGCGGGCGGGGCCGGCCTGGTCGAGCTGCTCGTGCGGGCCGGGGCGGACGTCGTGGGCGTCGATGCCCGCGCATCGCTCGAGGAGGCGTGGAGCCGTGCCGGGACGGGCGTCGGGATCCAGGGCAACCTGGACGGCGCGCGCGTCCTGGCCGGCTGGGATGCCACCGAGCCCGGAGCGCGGCACGTGCTCGACGAGGCGGCAGGCAGGCCCGGCCACATCTTCAACCTGGGCCATGGCATCCTGCCCGGCACCGATCCCGCGCTGCTGGCCCGTCTCGCGGACTTCGTCCACGGCGAGTCGGCGAAGCGGCCGGCGGTGGGTCGGAACGGGGGCCGGAGCGCCACCACGGAGGTGTCAGCGTGATCGACGATCGCTCCGGTGGGGCGAATCCCCCTGGTCCCGGGAGCAGCCCCACCGGGGTCCTCCTCATGACGTACGGCTCGCCCGACGACCTCGACGACGTGCCGCGCTACCTGTCGGCCGTCCGCGGCGGCCGGCAGCCCGACCCCGAGCTCGTCACGGAATTCACGCGGCGGTACGCGCTCATCGGCGGTTCCCCGCTCGTCTCGATCACGCGGGAGCAGGCTGGCGCGCTCGAGCATCGCCTCGGGCCGGGGTACCGCGTCGCGGCGGGGATGCGCTTCTCCGAGCCGTCGATCGCGACCGCGCTCCGCGATCTCCATCGGGCCGGCTGCGACCGCGTCGCGGCGATGGTGCTCTCGCCGCAGTACTCCGACCTGATCATGGGCGGGTACGCGAAGGCCGTCGCGGCCGCGTGCGCGGACATCGGTCCGAGCGCGCCGCGCGTCGTGATCGCGGGGTCGTGGCACCTGGAGGCCGCGTTCATCGCCGCCCTGGCCGCCCGGATCCGCGAGGCCCTCGGACGGTTCCCGCCGGAGGAGCGCGACGCCGTTCCGGTCCTGCTCACCGCGCACAGCCTGCCGAAGCGGGTGGCCGAGCAGGAGCCCGGGTACCTTCGTCAGCTCGACGAGACGGCGACGGCGGTCGCGGAGGCCGCGGGGCTGCCGCGCGACCGGTGGCACTTCTGCTGGCAGAGCGCCGGACACGAGCCGGGCGAGTGGATGACGCCGGACTTCGCCGACCTCGTGCCGCGCCTGCGCGCGCGGGGGCATCGCGCGGTCCTCGTCGCGCCGATCCAGTTCCTCGCCGACCACCTCGAGACGCTGTACGACGTCGCCATCGGCGCACGGGAGCAGGCCGAGGCGGCGGGCATGGCGTTCGCGCAGATCCGGGCGCTGAACGCGGACCCCGGTCTCGTGGAGGCGCTCGCCTCCGTCGTGCACCGCACGGAGACCGAGCCGGCTCCCGCGGCTGCGGTGCCCTGACTACCCCGTCGGGAGCGTGATCGGGCCGAGTGGCCCTGACGCGGGAACGCGGCCGCGCCCACCCTTGCATCTCATGATTCGTCTGTCCTGGCCCCGCCTACTGCGTCCCGTGACGCGCGCCGTGCGCTGGCGCCGGCCACAGCCCACCACCGTCATCACCGTCGTCGACATCCGCCCGAACCAGCGGCGCGCGCGTCGGTACGACATCGTCGTCGGTCCTCCCCCAGGCTGAGCACCCGCGGAGAGCGGCGGCGCACAGCCGCCCGGCCGCCGCCGACCGCCGGACGCCCACCGACGACCACCACCACCGGCCGCTCCTTCCGGCCGGCCGACCCGTATCGCCCAGACCGACTGACCTGGGACCAGCGTTCAGCGCGTCGCGCTCACCCGTCGCCCCCGCTGTCGCTCCTCCGGCGGCCCGCGGCCCCGAGTTCGGCGTCCAGCTCGGCCGCGAGCGCGGCCATCGTCGGCGACACCCGGTCCGCGCCCTCGAGCTCGCGCTCGGGGTACGTGCTCGCCGGCGCCCACACGTACATCCCCGCCCGCCGTCCCGCCTCGACCCCGGGCGGCGTGTCCTCCACCACCAGGCACGCCTCCGGCTCGATGCCGAGGGTCGCCGCGGCGTGCAGGAAGAGGTCCGGCGCCGGCTTCGGCCGGGCGACGTCCTCCGCGCTGAACGTCCCGCCCGCGAAGCGCTCGAGCAGGCCTGCTGCACGGAGCGACGCCCGGATGCGGCCCCTCGTCCCGTTCGACGCCACGCAGTACCGGATGCCGCGCGCATCGAGCCGGTCGAGCAGCTCGGCGACTCCCGCCGACGGCCGCAGCTCCGCCGCGAACACGTCGGCGAGGCGTCGCGCGTACGTGGCCTCGAAATCCGGCGACAGCGCAACCCCGCGTGCCTCCACCACCTGCCGCACATGGCCCAGCGTCCCTCCCGTGAAGTCGCGATGGCTCTCCTCGCGCGTGTACGGGACGCCGAGGTCGGTGAGGACCCCCGCGAGCGTGGCCGACGAGAGGTGCTCGCTGTCGACGAGGACGCCGTCGTTGTCGAAGACCACGAGGCGCAGGGGGTCCGGGATCGGGCGAAGGGGGGTCACGAGGCCATCCTGCCACGCCGCGCGGTACCCTCGCCTGGTGGCCGCGAAGCAGAGCGCCGGGATCCTGCTGTACCGCACCCGTGACGGGCGCATCGAGGTGCTGCTCGCTCATCCAG
>JAKAAV010000419.1 GCA_021802185.1 Chloroflexota bacterium
GGTGACACGATCCGGATCGACACGCGGACGGGCGATTACCTGACGCGCGTCTGAACCGCGTGGACGCGCCGGGCGGTGGACGCGGAGTCGGGCCACGGTTCGGGACGACTGCGGCAGGCCGCGCGAAGTGACCACGTGAGCGACGAACGGCCGTGGGAGCGCTGGCTCCGGCGGCCGGACGAGGAGCAGGCCGAGGCGGGGCAGGTGGGCGACGCCGGTTCGTCCGACGGACCACCCGACCCCGAGCCGCCGCCGTGGGGCGACGACGAGACGACCCCTGCGGGCGCCGCGTTCGAGCGTCCCGCTCGCGCCGCGGCGTGGCCTCCGCCCACGCCGCAGGGCCTGCCGCGCCCCGGCTCACCGGTGCCCGCGCCCGCCCGGCTTCCAGGCGTGCCGGGAGCGACGGGAAGCGGCGGAGCCGTCGGTGGCGTCGGAAGACCTGGCCCCGCACGACCTGCCGCCGCAGGGCCCGGTGCCACCCTGGCGTCGCGCATCTGGTCGGTCGCCGACGTCACCCGCGCGATGCACGAGCTCGTCCGTAACGAGCCCGCGTTGCGCGACCTGTGGGTCGAGGGCGAGGTCGGCCAGGTCACGGTGAGCGCCGCCGGCCACTGCTACTTCACGCTCCGCGATGCCCGGTCGCAGGTCGCGTGCGTGTTCTTCCGCACGCAGCGGATGACGAGCCCGTTCGAGCTGCGCACCGGCCTGCGCGTCGTCGCGCACGGGCGGCTGGACGTGTACGACCAGGGCGGCACGTACCAGCTGTACGTCGAGGCCGTGCAGCCCGCGGGGTTCGGAGACCTCGCGCTCCGGTTCGAGGCGCTCAAGGCCCGGCTCGCGGCGGAGGGGCTCTTCGACCCCGGGAAGCGCCGCCCGATTCCCGCCTCGCCGCGGCTCGTCGGCGTCGTGACGAGCGCGTCCGGCGCGGTGCTCCACGACATCCGGCACGTCCTCACGCGTCGCTGGCCGCTCGTCCGCGTCGTGCTCGCCCCGTGCCAGGTCCAGGGCGACGCGGCGCCGAGCACCATCGTCGCCGCGCTGCGCCGTCTCGCGCAGTGGCGTGACCCCGAGACGGCGGCACCACCGGACGTCATCCTCCTCGCGCGCGGCGGTGGATCGCTCGAGGACCTGTGGGCGTTCAACGACGAGCGTGTCGTCCGGGCCGTCGCGACGTCGCCGATCCCGATCGTCACCGGCGTCGGACACGAGACCGACGTGACGCTCGTGGACTTCGCGGCCGACGTCCGCGCCCCGACGCCGTCCGCCGCGGCCGAGCTCGTCGTCCCGTCGAGGGCCGAGGCCGAGGCCGCGCTCCGGGGGGCCCGGTCCCGCCTCGCGGCGGCGGCCGTGCGGTCCCTCGCCGCGCCACGTGCCGCGCTCTCCGGGGAGCGGCGAGCCCTCGAGCGCGTGCACCCCCTCGCGATCGTCGCCGGCGAGCGCATGCGCGCGGGCGAGCTCCTCGACCGCGCGCGCCGGGCGACCGGGGCCAGGCTGCAGGGGGAACGCGGCCGTGTCGGGCGTGTGTCGGACCGGCTGCCGCTGCTCGTCACCGCACGGCTTGCCGGCGCGCGCGGCGACCTCGCGTCGGCGGCCTCGGGGCTCGCGGCCCTCTCGCCCTACGGGACGCTCGACCGCGGGTACGCGATCGTCCGGAGAGCGGACGGTCGCGTCGTCCGCGAGGCAATGGAGACGGTGCCGGGCGAGTCGATCGACGTGCGGCTGGCGCGCGGCGCATTGGACGCGACGGTGACACGCGTGCGAGACTCAGCCTGATGGACGAGGCGACGACCCGCAAAGCGGCCCGCGACCCCCGGGCGGGCGAACGGACGGATGCGCATCCCGGACCCCCCGCCGCAGATCCGGCCGTCGAGACCCTGACGTTCGACGCCGCGATGGGACAGCTCGGCGAGGTCGTGGCCCGGCTCGAGGCCGGCGGGCTGCCGCTCGAGGAATCCATCGTGCTGTACGAGCGAGGGGTCGCGCTCCACGCGCGCTGCGCGCGGCTCCTGGACGACGCCGAGCTGCGCATCCAGCGGCTCGTCGAGGGCCCGGGCGGGTCGCTGCGCGCTGTGGAGATGCCGACCGACGACCCGGACGACCAGGCCGCGGCGAGGGGATAGAATCCCGCGATGCCAGACTCCCCGGAGGACGCCGTGTCGATCCTCGCGTCGCTGACCGGGCCCCGAGACCTGCGCTCGCTCGACGACGCCCAGCTCGAAACCCTCTGCGAGGAGGTCCGGGCCACGATCGTCCAGACCGTCGCGGTCACCGGCGGTCATCTCGGCAGCTCGCTCGGCGTCGTCGAGCTCACCATCGCGCTCCACCGCCTGCTGGAGTCGCCGCGCGACCGCATCGTCTGGGACACCGGTCACCAGGCGTATCCGCACAAGCTGCTGACCGGCCGTCTCGACCGCTTCGGGACGCTCCGGCAACTCGGCGGTGTGGGCGGCTTCCCGCGCCGGACCGAGAGCGAGCACGACGTGATGGACGGCGGCCACGCGGGGACCGGCCTGTCGATCGCGCAGGGCCTCGCGGTCGCCCGCAACCTGCGCGGGACGCATGAACGGATCGTCGCGGTCGTCGGCGACGCCGCGCTCATGAGCGGGCTCGCGCTCGAGGCCCTGAACGACATCGGCCACCGTCAGCTGAACCTGCTCATCGTGCTCAACGACAACGAGATGAGCATC
>JAKAAV010000420.1 GCA_021802185.1 Chloroflexota bacterium
GATTGGCCGCATCGTCGCCCCCGACCACCAGCACGCGGGTCGGTGTGACGGTGGGAGCCGCCCGTACCACGGTCGTCACGTGGCCTCCTGCATCCCCTCTTTCCGGCCATGCCACTCGGGTGCCCGCGGGCCGGATCGGCGGGCGCCCGTCGACGCTAGTGCGCTCGGCGTGAACGATCCCGTCACGGAGGGCGACGCCCCGGAGTCAGAATGGTTGCACCGACCGCCGCCGGCGGCAACGGGGGTTGCGGACGGGAGTCAGGCACGCCGCCACCTGCGCCCGTATCTGATCCGGCCGGGGGTCAGGCGGGCGTGGCCAAGTCGCCGGAGCGCGAGACGGCCTGCCTCCCCGGCCGCGCCTCCTCGCGAAGGAGCGGCGCGAGGTCCCAGCGGTCGCCCAGCGATGCGCGAAGCCCCTCGAGCTCGCGGGCGACCCGCTCCGGCCCCCGCCCGCGTGCCCACTCGACCGGCCCCTGCGGGTGCGCCGCGCCGAGGCGCAGGGCGAGGTCGATCTCCGCCGCATCCGCGACCCCCTCGCCCATCGCGAAGAAGGCCTCGTTGGCCAGGGCGAGCCGGATGCGAGCCACGATCGCCTCGGCGGGCAGCGGGGCTGTCGCGGCGCGACCGGCCGCGGCGCAGCCGCCCGCCCTCGCTCCGAACCCCGGCGCAGGCCCGACGGGGTGGCCCCGAGCGTCGTACTCGTAGAAGCCGAGGCCGCGCTTGCGGCCGAGGTGGCCGTCGCCGACGAGCCGCGCCTGCAGGGTCGACGGCGCCAGGCGGTCGGGCCGGCCGAGTGCGTCGTGGATCGCGCGCGAGCTCGCGAGGTTGACGTCGAGGCCGACGAGATCGATGTGCTCGAACGGCCCCTGTGGGAAGCCGGCGTCCCGGACGGCCGCGTCGATCTCCGCGACGCTTGCCTCACCCGCTTCGAGCATCCGGAGCGGCTCGAGCGTGAACGGCCGGTTGACGCGGTTGACGATGAACCCCGGGACGTCCGAGCAGCGGACCGGGGTCTTCCCCCACAGGCGCATCAGCCGCTCGGCGCCGTCGGCGATCTCCGGGGACGTCGCGGCCGTGACGACGACCTCGACGAGCGGCATGACGGGCGCGGGGTTGAAGAAGTGGAGCCCGAGCACGCGCTCCGGCCGGCGGAGCCCGGCCGCGATCCCGGCGATGGGCAGCGCGCTCGTGTTCGTGGCGAGCATCGAGCCGGCCGGGGCGGCCCGATCGAGGACTGCGAAGACCGCGCGCTTCCGCGACATCTCCTCGACGACCGCCTCGACGACCAGCACGGCGCCCCTGGCGACGCTCTCCAGGTCGTGCGGGCGGCCGAGACGTCTGAGGTGGCCCGCGACCCAGTCGCCGGCGTCGCGACCCGTCAGCCCGCGCTTCGCAGCGCGCCTGCCGAGGCCGTCCTCGATCCGCGAGACCGCCCGCTCGACGGCGCCGTCGACGACGTCGAACAGGGCGACTTCGTGGCCCGCCTCGAGCGCGACCTGCGCGATCCCGGCCCCCATCGTCCCCGCGCCGACGATCCCGACCTTCCCGGTCACACTCAGACAGCCTTGAAGTGCTCGAACGGCTGCCGGCAGCTGGTGCAGTAACGGATCGAGCGGCAGGGTGTCGGACCGAAGGGGTTGTCGAGCACGGTGCGCGTCGACCCGCAGAACGGGCAGGCGACCGCCGCGTCGAGCGTGAGCACGTCGACCGGCCGGACGGCTGCCGGGGGAGCGAAGCCGGAGGCCGTCAGCCTGGCGCGTCCGCGGGGCGTGATGCGGTCGGCCGTCCAGGGCGGTGCGTACGTGATCGTGACCTCGACCGAACGGTCTGGCGCGATCGCTCGCAGGCGCCGGGCGACCGCCTCACGCATGGGGTCGAGCGCCGGGCACCCGACGAACGTCGGGAGGAGCTCCACACGCAGGGTGCCGCCGGGGGTCCCGGCCTCGATCCGGCCGATGACTCCGAGGTCGACGACGGAGATCGCCGGAATCTCCGGGTCGGGCACATCGTCGAGGGCGGCGAGCACGTCCACCTCGGTCAGGGCGTTCACAGCCACCGCCCCGTCGGACGGCGCCTCTGCGGCCAGCATGGCAACAGGCGGCCTCGCGGCGACGGGCGGCCTCGCGGCAACAGGCGGCCTCGCGGCGGCGGGCGGCCTCGCGGCGGAACGTGTCGCGGCGGAAGGTGCCGCGCCGGACCGCGTGGAGTGCGGCCGTGGCGCGGCGCGGCGGGTCGCGTCCGAGCCCACGTCAGCCCGGGCGTCTCTCACCACGTCGCTCCCGGCTCGGACCGGCGGACCGAGGTCATCTCGCCCCACAGCCACCGGAATGCCTCGGAGTGTGGCGTCCGGGCCGTCGCGCGATCTCCGGGCGGCGCGGGATCGGGCAGCCCGAGGCGCTCGAGCGTCGGGCGCAGGGCATGGCGCCAGCGCGAGTCGAGGTCCCGGAACGGCACCGCAACGATGCCTGCGTCGAGCAGCGCGTCCTCGCCCGGAAGCGGCGCGAGCACGGTCCAGGCATCCGGCGCCAGGCGTTCGAACGCGCCCCGGAGACGCGCCCGTGCCTCGGCGCCCCCGTTCGCCAGCCGCTCGACCCAGGCCTCGGCGTGCATCCGGTGGTAGCGCTCCTCCCGTCGAAGCTTCGCGACGAGCTCGCGGAGCGGCACGTACGCCGACTCGACCAGCGCGT
>JAKAAV010000421.1 GCA_021802185.1 Chloroflexota bacterium
GCTCGGGTTGCCGGGCGGCGTCCGGCGCCGGGTTCCGGTCGGCGTCGCGCCCGCCCGCGTTGTCGGTCATCGGTTCGCCTCCTCCGCGAGCCACGTCGCGGCGTCTCGCGCCAGGTAGGTCAGGATCACGTCGGCGCCCGCCCGCGCGATCGACGTCAGCAGCTCCAGCGCCGCGCGCCGACGGTCGATCCAGCCGTTCGCCGCAGCAGCCTCGAGCATCGCGAGCTCGCCGCTCACCTGGTACGCGGCGAGCGGCAGGTCGAAGCGCTCCCTCGCGCGGGCCAGGATGTCGAGCGACGTGATCGCGGGCTTCACCATGAGCATGTCCGCGCCCTCGGCCGCGTCGAGTGCCATCTCGCGCAGCGCCTCGCGCCCGTTCGCGGCGTCCATCTGGTGGCTGCGCCGGTCCCCGAACGACGGCGTCGACCCCGCCGCGTCCCGGAACGGCCCGTACAGCGCCGACGCGTGCTTCGACGCGTAGGCGAGGATGGCCGTGTTCATCTCGCCGGCCTCGTCGAGCCCGTGCCGGATGGCGGCCACCTGGCCGTCCATCATCGCGCTCGGCGCGACGACGTCCGCCCCGGCGCGCGCGTACGCGACCGCGGCCTCCGCCAGGCGGGGCAGGGTCAGGTCGTTGTCGATTCGATCGCCGACGACGATCCCGCAGTGCCCGTGCGTCGTGTACTCGCACAGGCACACGTCGGCAGCCAGCGTGAGCGGAAGCCCGGCTTCGCGCAGCAGGCGCAGCGCCTCCGGCACGGGCCCCTGCGCATCCGCCGCCGCCTCGCCTTCCGGGTCCTTCTCGCGGGGAATGCCGAACAGCATGAGCCCGCCGACACCGAGCGACGCGAGCTCGGCCGCGAGCTCCACGACGAGGTCCGGCGAGAGCCGCGCCTGTCCCGGCATCGAGGCGATGTCGTCGCGACGCCCGCGGCCGGGAACCACGAACAGCGGCATCACCAGTTGCGCGGGAGAGAGGCGAGTCTCGCGGACGAGCGAGCGGCGCGCCGCCGAGGCCCGCATGCGGCGCGTCCGGTCGAAGCGGGGCAGGTCGATGGAGGGCAGGGCGGCGCGCGCGACCGCCGGGCGCGAGACGAGGGTCATGGCGTGACCTCCACGGAAGACGGAACGCCGGCGGAACGGGCGACGGCGGGGCCGCCGCCGGTCAGACCGACGTCGGTTGGATCGGCCTCGGCGGGATGGGTGTCGGCCGGATGGGTGTCGGGGGAGTCGCCGTCGGCCGGACCTGCGTGGGGCACATCGAGCAGCCGGAGAACGGCGTGGGCGAGCGCGCCGGCGGTCGGAACCGTCGCCTGGGCCCCGAGCGGCAGACCGAGGCGGCGCACCTCCGCCGACGTCGACGGACCGATCGAGACGAACGGGATCGAGCGGAGCCTCGCGGCGTCCGGGGACGACGACGCGAGGGCGACGAGCCCGCGGACGGCCGACCCGGACGCGACGGCGATCGCGGCGAGGTCGGGATCGGCCAGGGCCCCTCGCAATGGGCCGGCCGATTCGGCCGGCGCCTCGATGGTCTCGTAGGCGACCACTTCCTCGACCCGAGCGCCGGCGGCGCGGAGCGCGGCGGGAAGGTCGGCGGCGGCCGCGCTCGCCCTCGGAAGCAGGACGCGGAGCCCGGCCGTGTCGCCCATGGCGCGCAGCGCGGCGACGATCCCGGTTGCGGTGCCGTCCCGGCTCGCGATGGACGGCGTGAACCCGGTCCGGCGGAGTGCGTCGGCGGTCGCGGGACCGACGGCCGCGAACCGCGCGCGGACGGGCGCGTCGAGGCCGAGCGCCGGCGCCGCGTCCACCACCTCACCGCCGCGCCCGGTTTCGTGACCGGCAGCGCGTTCCGTCGGCTGCGCCCGCGCCCACGCCTCTGCGAGCGCCTCGGCGCCGGCCGCACTCGTCACGACCACCCAGTCGAACTCCGGCAGTCGCGCCGCGGCCTCGTCCAGGTTGCCGCCGGGCGGCAGCAGGCGCGTGATGACCGCGGGCACGGCGTGCACAGTCACGCCCGCGCGCACGAGCCGCGCGACGACCGGATCCGAGTCACCGCCGGGCCGGGTGACGAGGACGCTGCGTCCACCGGCGCCGCGCTCGGCCGGGCCGGTCCGTCGTCCGCCGATCACTTCACGCCTCCCGCGGATCCGCCTCGCACCAGCGATCGTGCCGCGCCCTCGGCCAGCTCGCGCCACCGCCGTGCCGGCGCAGACGAGCGCCCGAAGGTGGGCTGCCCGTCGGAATCGATGGCCCCGGTCACGAGGTCGATCACGCCGCCGGACACCGTCGCGAACGCGCCGAGCGGGGCGCGGCATCCTCCACCGGCCGCACGCAGGACGGCCCGTTCGGTCTCGACGGCCAGGCGGACCGAGGGATCGTCGAGGTCGGAGAGCGCCGCGACGACCTCTCCGTCGTCCGACCGGCACTGGACCGCGAGCGCGCCCTGTGCCGGCGCCGGCGGCACGAGCTCGGGGTCGAGCGCGCACGTGATTCGTGTCGCGTGCCCGAGGCGGACCAGGCCGGCCACGGCCAGCACGAGTGCGTCGGCGGCTTCCTCGTCCAGCCGCCGCAGCCGCGTGTCGACGTTGCCGTGGAGCGGCACGATCTCGAGGTCGGGGCGCGCGGCGCGGAGGAAGCCGGCGCGGCGCGGGCTGTCGGTGCCGACGCGCGACCC
>JAKAAV010000422.1 GCA_021802185.1 Chloroflexota bacterium
GCGGCGGTTCGCGGGCCGCGTGGTGATGGGCGTCCTCTACGACGTGTCGATCCCGGCGCTCGTCGCGTTCTCCGTCGCTGCCGAGCTGCTCGCGATCCCGCTGATCGTGGCCGTCCATCGCCGACGCGGAGGTGCCGGTCGCGCGACAGCGTGACGGGCGCGCCCCGCCGTCGCGACGAATCGCTGCGCTGCCCGGCTCACGCGAGGTGATGACACGAACCTGTACGGTTCGCGCCGGTCCCGGATACACTCCGCGCACGCCGGCTTGGCGGGGGGTTATCAGCGGAGGCGTCCCATGTTCATGCGTCCCTCTGGGGTGGCGCGCGCGGTTGGAATGGCCGGTTTCGTCATCGTCGGATCGCTCGTGGCCGTGGGCCCAGCGGCCGCAGCGAGCCCGGCGACCCTCTTCGTGTCGCCCTCCGGAACGAGCGGAGCGGCCGACACGTCGTGCTCGACCGCGGCATACACGAAGATCCAGGACGGCGTCACGGCCGCGGCAGCGGGCGACACCGTCATCGTCTGTCCGGGCACGTACGCCGAGATGGTCACCGTCGGCAAGTCGCTCCGGCTCATGGCCAACGGCGCCGTCACGATCGACGCGACGGGCCTGGACAATGGCATCAAGATCACGGCGTCGAACGTCGTCGTGTCGTGGTTCACGGTCGAGAATGCGACCGGAGAGGGCATCCTCGCGCAGCAGCCCAATCCCGTGAAGGGCCCGGTCATCCAGGGGATGCAGCTGTACACCGGCGCCCCGATCACGCACGTCATCATCAAGCACAACGTGGTCAAGAACAACGACCAGGGCGGCCTGCCGGCGAACGCCGCGACGACGACCTACGCACAGTGCAAGGCGAACGGCGAGATCCCCGGCGATTGCGGCGAGGGGATCCACCTCTGGAGCGTGGCCTACTCGCAGGTCCTGCTCAACACCGTCGAGGGCAACTCGGGCGGCATCCTGCTCACGGACGAATTCGGCCCCACGCACAACAACCTGATCCAGGGAAACGTCGTCCGCAACAACGCGTATGACTGCGGCATCACGCTGCCCGGTCACAACCTGGCCTTCAACCCGACGACGCACGTGGCCATGCCGAGCTTCGGCGGCGTCTACCGCAACGTCGTGCGGTACAACCTCATCGAGGACAACGGCCTGCTTGGCGAGGGCGCCGGCGTGCTGATGGCGGCGCCCGCTCCCGGCACGGCCTCGTACGACAACACGATCGAGGACAACGCGATCTTCGGGAACGACCTCGCGGGCGTCACGATGCACTCGCACGCGCCGGGCGCGGTGATCACCGGGAACCGGATCCTCAACAACTTCATCGGCGTCAACAACGTCGGCGGCGACCCGCTGGCCGCCGGGCTCACCGTCAGGGCCACGACGGGCATCCTCGCCTGGTCGGCCGCGACCCCGTTCCGGGTCACGATCGCGGGTAACACGATCGTCGGTGACTGGTACGGGATCTGGCTGAGCAGGAACGCGGTGGCGCCGGGCGCGGCCCACAGCAACACGTTCTGGGCCGTCGCGACGCACGTCCACGTCATGTAGCACGCACCCGGCGCAAGCCGGACCTGCTGGTGGTCTCGCGCGGGCTCGTGACATCACGGGCCCGCGCTTCCATGTCCGGCCCTGCGCGGCGCGGCGGGCCGGCCGCGACAGGAACGGCGTCAGAGCTTGTAGCCGAGCGTCCTCAGGAGCGCCTTCCGGTCCGCCACGTCCTCCTCGGTCTCGACGCCGAGCGGCGCACCGCCGTCGACCACGCCGAGGATGGCGCGGCCCTGTTCGGTCTCCGCGACGACGACCTGGACGGGATTGGCGGTCGCGCAGAAGATCCGGCACACCTCGGGCACCGACTTCACGGCGTTCAGGACGCTCACAGGGAACCCGTCGGCCAGGAACACGATGAAGCTGTGGCCGGCGCCGATCGCCAGTGCGTTCGCGACGGCGAGTCGGACGAGCTCGGGGTCGTTGCCGGAGCGCCGGACGAGCCGCGGCCCGGACGACTCGCAGAAGGCGATGCCGAACCTGAGACGGCCGCCCGCTTGGGCAAGCGCCTCGTGCAGGTCCTCCACCGTCTTGATGAAATGGGACTGGCCGAGGATCAGGTTCAGGTCCTCGGGCTTGTCGATTGCGACGAGCGACAGGTCCATGGGCTCGCTCCGGTTCCCCGGCGGCCGCCTATTCGCGGGCGCGCGCCTCGATGCCATCCCCCCAGGTGCCGGCGGGCCCGGCGCCGCCCGCGAGCCCCGAGTTTCCCGGGACGACGGAGCCACGCCCCGGGGCGGAGCCTCCCCCGGGAGCAGAGCCTCCCGCAGGTGCGGAGCTGCCGTTCGTCGGCGAGAGCGAGACGGCCTGCGCCATCGCGTCCGCGATCGCCTTCGCGAGGGCGGCACTCACCCGGACACGCGCGACGACCTCGCTGGGGACGTGGCCGCCCGGAGGGTCGAGCGGTGGCTCGGACCGGAGCAGCGTCAGCGTCAGGCCGTAGGGGCCGTAGCTGAGGCTGTAGCCGTCGGCGTAGACGTCAGGGTAGTCGTGCATGTCTCCTCCGTCGCGCGAGCCGCGCGAGACGGCACTGAAGCCGCCTCGTTCGACCGCGACCCCGGCCGGGCTTCCCCTTCGGCATGGCCATCAACCGGACGGGCCGCGGCCCAGGCTCGCACCCATTGTCG
>JAKAAV010000423.1 GCA_021802185.1 Chloroflexota bacterium
GCGACCGATGGAGCCGCCGCCGAGGGGGCCGTGGTCGCGCCGGAGCCGCATGCGGCGAACAGGATCGACGCAGCGACTGCCATTGCGAGGCCGACGCGCATTCGCACTGCTTGTTCCTCCTCCTCCTCCAGTAGGCGCACCCGACGCCCGGAACCAGCACGCAGTGTACGCAAGGCCGCCACGCTCTCGTCCGGTTCGAGCCGCACGCCGCGCTCGTCCGCGCGCCTCGTCGATGCGCCGTTTCTATCCCGGGCCGAGAGTCTGCTCGCCCCCGGCGCTCCGCTTGACCGACGCGTCGGACAGTGCATCGGCCGCTTCACCGATGCGCAGCCCGACCACGTCCAGGCGACGCAGCACCTCGCGGACCTTCAGCACCTCCATCGTGACGGGGCCGCGAAAGAGATCGGCGAGCGCCGCGTCGTAGGAGCGCCTGATGCCGTTCGCGGCCTTGTGCGCGACCAGGGCCTGCGCGTTGATCCGCCGCGGCGTGTCCTCCATGAGCACGATTGCCGCGCGGAGCGCCAGCACGGCGTCGCGGATCGCCGCCAGCGTCACGGCCGTCCCGGCCGCATCCTGGACGGCGAAGAGGTCGCACTCGCGCACGAAATCGCGCAGGTTGTCGAGCACGTCGTCGATTGAGCGCGATACACGGAACAGGTCCTCGCGGTCGAGCGGCGTGACGATCTCGGCGGAGAGCTCCACGATCAGCTCTCGGCGCAGGGCATCGCCGCGGTGCTCGATGTCGACCATCTCCGCCCGCGCCTGCTCCCAGCTCACCCCTCCCCGGACCGCGCGCTCGGCGAGCATTGCCCCCTCCAGCGTCGCATCCAGATGGCCCGACAGCAGCTCCGCAAAACGGCGCCCGGAGGCGCCTCCCAGATCGCGTATGACGCGCAGGATGTGGAGCCTCACCTGGCGAACGCCAGCACGTTGGCGACGGCTGCGCCGAGCGCCGCGGAGGTGGGCAGCGTCAGCACCCAGGCCGCTCCTATCCGCGCCGCCTGCTCCCAGCGGACGCGCCAGAAGGTCTGACTGACGCCCGCCCCGATGACAGCGGCCGTCGCCGCCTGCGTGGACGACACGGGCGCCCCCAGAAGCGCGCTCCCGAGCACGGCAACGGCCGACGCCGCCTCAGAGGAGATCGAGTGGAGGGCTCTGACGTGAAACACCTCGAGTCCGAGGCGCCGTGCCACGCGCTCGATCCCGAGGAGCGTGCCGATCGCGAACGCCAGGCCGAGCAGCGCCTGGGACCACGGGGCGACGAGCACGCGGCCGCCGGGGCCGAGCCCGACGGCGATGGCGAAGATCGCGATCATCTTCTGCCCGTCGTTGGTCGCGTACGCCCCGGACTGGAGCAGGAACGACGCAGCGCCGACGGTGCGCAGGTTGCGCCACCCCGGGGGGAGCCAGGCAAGGGCGCGTGCGGCCAGCAACCCGAGGATCCCGCTCACGAGGGGTGCGGCGAGCCCGATCGCGAGCACCGACGCCACCGTCCCCCACGCAATGCCCAGGTTGCGCCCGAGTCCCGTCCCCACTATGGCTCCGATCAGTGCGAGCGTGAGGCTGGTGGGCAGCCCGCGGCGCGAGAGGGCGACGGTGACGACCAGGGCCACGACGACGGCGCCCAGGAACAGCGCGGTCCCCTCCCGCCCCTCGAACGGAACGAGCCCGCGCGCGACAGTGTCCGCGACGCGCGCCCCTACGGCGAGCGGGACGGCCGCAACGGCGAGGGCGAGGATCGCGACGGAGTAGAGCGGCCGGAGCGCCACGTTTGGAAGGCTCAGCGCGACGAGCGTCGCGCCATCGTTCGCGCCGCTGATGCCCGCAAACGCCAGCGCCGCCGCCACCAGGAGCACGGCGTCGATCATCCGGGCACCAGGCTGGCAGGGCTGAGGCCGTCAGGCGCTGACGGTCCAGGTGGCGCCAGGCCGCGCGAGGGAGATGTGGGCCATGCCCGGGGCGGCCGAGCGAGCGACGGCCAGGGTCGCCTCCGCATCGCGCCGGTTGCTGAGGTGGGTCAGCAGCAGATGGCGCACCGACGCCTCTGCGGCGAGCCGCCCGGCCAGCTCGGCGGTGAGGTGACCGTGCCCCTCGAGCTCCTGCTCCGTCGCCTCGAGATAGGTCGCCTCGCAGAGGAACAGGTCGGCGTGGTCGGCAGCCTGCAGCACCCCCTCGGTCCAGCCGGTGTCGGAGGAGAAGGCGATCGTCCCCGACGCACCAGTGAAGCGGAGCGCGGCGCTGGGGACGGCGTGCCTGGCAGGGAACGCCGTCATCCGGAGCCCGGGCATGACCTCGATCTCGCTCACTCCGTCGAGCCGGAGCGGACGGACGTCGAACGACTGCGCGATCGGCCTGGCGAGGTCCGGAAGCGTCGGGATGCCGAACACGTCGTCGAGCCTGTCGACCCGGTCGAGGCTCGCAGCGGGAAGCCAGAGCGGCAGTCGCTCCGCACGCGGCTCCGGGAACCTCCGCCCGTAGGCGAGTGCGACAAGGTCGAGGCTGTGGTCGGCGTGCACGTGCGTGATGACCACACCGCGGAGCTGTTCGCCCAGGCCGCTTCGCGCCAGGGCGGCGGCGATCCCCGACCCACAGTCCACGAGCACCGACCCGGCGCCCGACGACAGGACGTAGCCGGAGCAGGGCGATTCGGCGTCCGGCGCGCCCGACCGGCACC
>JAKAAV010000012.1 GCA_021802185.1 Chloroflexota bacterium
GCGGGGGGCGGCGTTTCGTCGACCATATCACCGTGCGGAAACGGCGCCAGCAGCGCCAGCACGAACACGACGATCATCCCGATGAGGAGCAGGAGGTTGGGGACCGAGATCAGCACGAATCCCCAGTGGAGGTAGGTCGCGGGGGCATTCACGGGACGCTCCTCCGATCTCTGATGTCGCCAGAGCACTTCGAGGGTCGCGCGGACGCGCCCGGATGCGGCGCCGTCGCTGCGTCCAGACGGTCCCAGTGTCGACCCGCGCCGGATGGGCTCGTATCGTACCGGGACCCGGTCATCTATCACGCCCCTCGCAGCCGGCTGGACATGTCGCGCACCGCCACCTCGCCGCAGGGGACCGACGGTGGTCCTGGCAGGGACCGCCGGCCCGGCCGACGGGTGCCCGGAGCTGCCGGCGGCGCCCGGTCGACCGGCTTCCCGATACGATGCGGCCGCGACAACAGGTGTCCGAGCATCGGAGGAGAGCATGGCAACACGTCCCGGCCTCGTCGGCTTCCGCATCTCCGCGACGCACGGCAGTGCGGTCGACTGGCCGAGCATGGCCGCGGTGTGGTCGATGGCGGCAGACCTCGGTGTCTTCGACGCGGGCTGGATGAGTGACCACCTGACCAACGCAGGCCGGGAGCGTGGCGGCGCGGCGTACGAATCGATGACGACGCTCGCGGCCCTCGCCGCGCGTGCCCGGGGCCTGTGGGTCGGCGTCGTCGTCGCATCGAACACGTTCCGACACCCGGCAGTGCTCGCCAAGCAGGCAACGGCCCTGGACCACGTGACGGGTGGACGATTCGTGCTCGGACTCGGCGCGGGCTGGCACGAGGGCGAGCACGACCAGTTCGGGATCCCGCTGCCGCCCTTGCGCGAGCGGTTCGACCGGTTCGAGAGCGCGCTGCGGGTGCTGTCGGCGCTGTTCTCCGATGCCGCGCGGACGTCACCCGGCGTCACGCTCGACGACCCGTTCTATCCGCTCCACGAGGCCACGAACGAGCCACCCCCGCTCCGCCCGGAGGGCCCGGCGATCTGGGTCGGCGCGGGCCAGCGGCGCGGGATCGGGCTCGCGGTTCGCCACGCCGAGGGCTGGCCGATGCCCGGCAACCGGCCCGGGGACGTCCCGTACTTCGCCGAGAAGCGCGACGAGATCCGGCGGGCGCTCGATGCCGCCGGACGCGATCCCGACGACTTCACGTTCGCCGCGCAGATGAGCGTGGGGGCGTCGGGGGCCGAGTTGCGCGAGGCACGCGAGACGGCGCTCGCCTTCCGCCGCGCGGGAGCGAACCACGTGATCGTCGGCGTCGACGCCGGTCTCGGGTTGATCGGTCTCGCGGCGATGGCGTCCGAGGTCGCCGTTCCGCTCCGGGAGGCGGAACGATGACGGCCATGGAGACGCTTCGAATCGACGGCGTGCACGCGGTCGTGACGGGGGCGACCAGCGGAATCGGAGCGGCAATGGCCGACGCGCTCCTGCGCGCTGGCGCGCGCGTCGCCGTCGCCGCCCGGCAGACGCCGCGGCTGGATGCCGCCGTGTCGCGATGGCGCGACGAAGGGCTCGACGCCCTCCCGCTCGCACTGGACGTCCGCGACCCGGCCTCCGCCCACGCCGCCTCGGTGGAAATCACCGAGCGATGGGGCCGGCTCGACATGCTCGTGAACAACGCCGGCATCGGCATGCGGACGGTGAACCCGCGCTTCATGGTCGACCCCCAGCCGTTCTGGCACGTCTCGCCCGACGGCTTCGCCGACGTCGTCGCGACGAACCTGACCGGCTACTTCCTGGTGTCGCGCGCGTTCGCGCCGCGTTTCCTCGAACAGGGGCGGGGCCGCATCGTGAACGTGACGATGAACCACGAGACGATGCACCGCCGCGGCTTCGTCCCGTACGGGCCTGCGCGAGCGGGTGCTGAGGCGCTCGGCCTCATCATGGCCGAGGACCTCCGCCCGCACGGGATCACGGTCAACCTGCTCCTTCCCGGAGGCGCGACCGACACCGGCATGATTCCGGACGAGGTCCCGTCCGACGTCCGCGCGAGGCTGTTGCCCGCGTCCGTGATGGGGCCGCCGATCGTCTTTCTGGCCTCGCCGGAGGCGGAGGGCCTCACGGGCCAGCGGATCGTCGCACGCGACTTCGACCGGTGGCTGACCGAGGTGCGGGGGCGGCAGCCGTCGCCGGAGACGCGGGGAGGTGTGACCCCGTGAACGATGACACGCCGGGGCAGGAGGCACCCAGGATCGGCACGGCGCCCCGCGCGCACGCGATCGGCGAACCAGCGCCATCCGCCGGCTCGAGCGGGGCTCGCCCGGCCGACCCGGGCGTCATCGACACGCCGGCGACCCGCGCGGTCCGGTCGGCCGGGATCCCGTTCGACGCCGTCCAGACCGAACCGCCGCGTGACCCCGAGGAAAGCGCCCGGCTCCAGGGCATCGTCCTCCGGTCGCTCCTCCGGTCGATCGTCGTCCGCCGGGGCGAGGACGACTACGTCTTCGTGCTCGTGCCGGCCGGACGGCGCTTCGACTGGCCGAAGCTGCGGGCGTTCCTCGGCGTGAACCGGCTGTCGCTGCCCGACCAGGAGGAGGCGAAGGCCGTGACGGGCTACGAGCGTGGCGCGATCACGCCGTTCGGCGCGACCCACGCCTGGCCGGTCATCGCCGACGCGTCGATCATGGACCTGCCCCGCATCGCGATCGGTGGCGGACGACGAGGCCTGAACCTGCACCTCTCGCCGGCGGACCTGGTCCGAGCGACCGGCGCCGACGTGGCCGACGTCACGTCACCGGAGGAAGCGACCGACTGACCCGGCCCTCTCCGCTGCCGACGGCCCGGCCCGGACCTCCCGCCGCGGGGGAGCAGCCCCAGCGTGTCCTCGCGCGCGGCGTCAGGCGGGTGACGGGCCCGGCCGAAGGACTCTTCACGTCCCCCCGTCCGGCAGGTCACGCGAAGGCGAGGGCGGGCGAGAGTTCGACTGGAGGCGGCCGATCGTCGGGCGGCCAGGTGAGGTGCGTGCGTGCCCGTCAGGGGTCTCGATCGAAGCGTCCTGCTGCCGGGAACGGCCGCGCCTCGGCCTCGCACCGCGCCACGCGCCCAATTCGTTCCACACGTGGGCCGGGAAGCGCTCGTCGCCGACGCCGCTCCGGGCGCGACCCTCCCGGACGCGATCGTTCCGAACGGCATCGTTCCGGACGGCATCGTTCCGGACGGCATCGTTCCGCACGCGACCCCGGCCGACGCGGTTCGCGAGAACGGCCTCGGTCCGGACCGCGCGCTCGCCGGCGCCGCCGGCACGGGCACGTGCGGGGACCGTCCGCCGAGGGCGCGCGTGCTCGTCGCGTTCTCGAGCCAGGGGGGATCGACGGCCGAGATCGCGCAGGTCATCGGGATCACGCTGCTCGAGCAGGGCTGTGACGTCGACGTCCGGCCGGCACGCCAGGTCGAATCGGTCGCCGGCTTCACCGGCATCGTCGTCGGCAGCGGCCTCTACCACGGCGTCTGGCTGCCCGAGGCGTTCAAGTTCCTGCAGCGCCATCGGCGGCCCCTGGCGTCGATGCCGGTCTGGCTCTTCGACAGCGGCCCGCTCGACTGCTCCGCCGAAGAGCGCCTGCTCCCGCTGACTCCCGGCGTCGCGAGCCTCGCGCGCGCCATCGGTGCCCGGGGGCACATGACGTTCGGTGGGAAGCTCGGGGTGACCGGGCTCAGCCTCGAGGAGCGGATGCTCGTCCTCGCGGGAAAGGCCGGTGACTTCCGGAACTTCGACGACGTCCGTGAATGGGCGGGCCGGATCGCCGACGACCTCGCGCGAGAGCCGGAGCCCGTCCGCGCGCCGCCGCTCGCTCGATCGACCTCGGCGGGCTGACGGGCGCTCCTCTCGCCGACGCGTCTGGCAGCCAGACGACACGACGGGGCGGGATGGTCGCAGGCCGCCGGAAGCGGCGCGGCAGTTCACTCCATGCCGTGGCCACAGACCGACCCGCCCCGCACCCTGCCGCCGTTCCTCGCCAGCCCCCGCGCCCGGACCGGACGACGTGGCGCGGCGTGCTCGGCGCCGGGATCGTGCTGTTCGTCCTCGCGACGGTCGTCATGCTCGCGACGCGCAACCCGAACCTCTATCCGACCGTGACGCTGATCGGCAGCTTCCTCGTCCCGGTCACGTTCGTGGCGTTCCTGGTGGACCACCAGCACTGGAGCACGCTCTCGTTCGAGACGATCGTGCGCGGCTTCGTGCTCGGCGGCGTCCTCGGCATCCTCGGGGCGTCGATCCTGGAGCCGCTCCTGCTGCCCGACTTCACGGCGTCGAATGGAGGTCCGGCCGCCGTCGGATGGCTCGTCGTCGGCGTCATCGAGGAGGGCTGCAAGATCGTCGCGGTCGCGTGGGTGGCGCGGCGCCTCTGGCACGCCGGCGCGCTCGACGGGCTCCTGCTCGGCGCCGCGGTCGGGATGGGCTTCTCGGCCCTCGAGAGCAGCGGGTACGCCTTCACCGTGCTCATGGCGTCCGGAGGGAACGTCCCGGCTTCCCTCGTGGAGACCGTCCTCCGCGCGCTCCTCGCGCCGTTCGGCCACGGCGTCTGGACCGCGATCGTCGGCGCGGCCCTGTTCCGGGACAGCATCCCGGGCCACTTCCGGCTGACGGCCCGCGTCGCGCTCGCCTTCGCGTTCGTGGTCGTGCTCCATGCGGCGTGGGACGGGCTGACCTCGCCGGTCGTCGCGACGCTGCCGTTCGGCGTGCCGCTCTCCGCCGGCATGGTCGGCGCGAGCATCCTGGGTCTCGTCGTGCTGACGGTCGTGTTCCGGGCGTCATCGCGGCAGCAGGCGCGGCTCGACCGCGAGCTCGGCATGACGCCGGCCGACGAGGCACGGTCGGCCGGGTCCCGGCTCCCGGCGGTCGACGTGCCGCGCGCGACGCCGCCCGCTTGACGACTCGGAGGCTATCGCGAGACGCTCGCGCAATGCAGGACCGGCATCGTCAGGCCGTCGACGCGGAGGTGGCGGCGCTCGAATCGGACATCCGGCACCACGTCGTCGACCTCGAGGTCGCCTTCTCCACGCGCGACTGGGCGCTCGTGGGGAGGATCTATCGGGCGGTGGCGACGCTCGCGGACCGCCTCGAGGAGATCGACCCGGACGCCCGATCGCGAGCGCTCGAACGCCTCGAGCGGGAGCAGGACGCCCGGGAGGCGGCATACACCGGCGAGGCGTCGCCCGACGACGACCTCGACGAGGCCGACGCGTTCGCCGGGGGCGCGCCAGGAGCACTGACCGCGAACGAGCTGCTCGCGGACGAGTTTCCGGACGAGGCGTCACTCGGCTTCGAGTGGCCGGCGAGCGTCGACGAAGCGGCCGCCACGAACCCAGGGACGGGCGACGGCCGAGGGTCCGACGGGCACCGGGGCATCGGCGATCGACGCGGCGCGCGGCCGGAGGATTGCGACCGCCCCTCCCCGTTCGACGGCGACGACTTCAGCCCCTGGCGCCTCCGCTGAAGTTCCAGCTCCGAAGGTGGAGGCTCGGGACCAGGAACGGCTCGGCCCCGTCCGGATCGGTCACGAGCTGTCGGTCGGCCCCCACTGCCACGACGGCCCCCGGCGCGAGCGCGTCGACGTAGGACTGCGTGAACCGGAGGTTGCGCACGGACCGGCGCATGCGGCCGTCCTCGACCAGCCACACCCCGTTCCGCGTCAGCCCCGTGACGACCTCCGTGCGCGGGTCGAGGATCCGGGTGTAGTGGAAGTCGGTGACGAGGAGGCCCCGGCCGACACCGGCCACGAGCTCGTCTGCGGTACGATCGCCCGCGCCGAGGACGCCGTTCGCCACGAGCCCGCCCCACTCCTCGCCCGTCTCCGGCGCGTGGCCCGTGCTCCGCACGCGCGCCTTCGCCGCGGTCCGTCGCGTGTACAGCACCTCCACCGTCGTGCCCGCGTGCACCAGCGTCAGCGGCGTCTTCGGCGTGCCCTCGGCATCGAACGCGACGCCCGCCTGTCCCGGGTCGGTGACGTCGTCGCGGAGCGTGATCCGGTCGTCGAACTGACGCTCCCCGAGCCGGACGAACGATCGTCGTTCCTCGACCGCCTGCGCGTTGAACCCGTATCGGTAGAGGAAGCCGAGGACGTCGGCGACGCATGCAGGCCCGAGGACGACCTCGTATCGGCCGGGATCGAGGTCGACGGGATCGGCGGCGTCGCGCGCGCGCCGTGCCGCTTCCGCGCCGAGCACCGCCCCATCGAGCGAGCCGAGCGAGACCGACGCCGCACGCGCACTCCCGTCGGACGTGCCTGTGCGGGCGATGCCGTCGACGACCGCGACGGTCGACCGGCCGAGGAGCTGCTGGCCGTTCGTGTTGGCGTAGGCGACGGCCGACGCGTCCGTCGAGCAGTAGCCGGCCGTTTCGAGCCCATCGGCCGCTCGCACGAAGCCGGCGACCTGCATCGCGCGAGCCGCAGGCTCCGCCTCGGCCGTCGCGGCGTCCCAGTGGTCGACGGGGAGCGCCGGGAGCGCGCCGGCCAGACCGGGCCAGTCGGGATCCGGGGTTCGCGCCCGTGCCGCCTCGAGCGCACGCCAGAGAAGCGCCTGCACGGCGTCGTCGTCGGGCGGCCCGTCGAGCGTGCAGCGAGCCGGACGTCCGTCGAGCGCGACGCGCACCGAGACATGGCGGACGTCCTCGGCCACGTTCTGATGGATCGCGCCGTTCGCGAAGCGCGTGAGGGCCGACGCGCCGACCCTGGCAAGCACCTCGATCTCGGCGGACGGCTCCGCGCTGCGCCCAAGCTCGACGATCCGGGCGGCGATGGCCATCGGGTCCCGGGCCGATCGAAGCCGCGCTTCCGCACCGGTCACCCTCGCACCCCCACGCGCACACCCCGGAACCGCGCCGGCACCGCCGGGTGGCCCGTATGGCCGATCTGCTGGGGCTGCCCCTTGCCGCAGTTCGGCGTCCCCCAGAACGTCCACTCCGACCGGTTGCCGAGCATGTCCAGGGAACCCCAGAAGCGGGGGCTGATGCCGGTGTAGGTCGGGTTGCGGAGCATCCGCGTCCGCCGCCCGTGCCTGATCTCCCACCCCATCTCGCAGCCGAACTGGAAGTTCAGCCGCCGGTCGTCGATCGACCACGACCGGTTCGTGTCCATCAGGATCCCGTCGTCCGTCGCCGCGATCATCTCCTCGAGGCTGCTGTCGCCGGGAAGGAGCCCGACGTTCGTCATCCGGACCATCGGGATGCGATCGAACGCCTCCGCGCGGACGGCCCCGCCGGACGGCTGTCCGATCCGGGCGGCCGAGTCGCGCCCCGACAGCACGCCGACCCAGGTCCCGCCACGCACGATGTCGACCGGGTGCGCCGGCGTCCCCTCGTCGTCGTAGCCGAAGCTCCCGAGTGCGCCCGGGAGGGTCGCGTCGGCGGTGACGTGCATGAGGTCCGAGCCGAAGCGGAGCGAGCCGAGCCGGGCGAGATCGAGCCAGGACGTGCCGGCGAACGCGGCCTCCCAGCCCAGGATCCGGTCGAGCTCGACCGCGTGGCCGACCGACTCGTGGATCTGCAGCGCCATCTGCTCGCTCCCGAGGATGAGGTCGGTTGCCTCGAGCGACGGGCACGCGTCGGCGGACAGCAGCGCCCGTGCCTCTTCCGCAATCCGGGCCGCGTTGGCCGCGAGGTCCAGCTCGCGGACGAGCTCCCAGCCCCGCGTCCCGTACTGCCCGCGGATCCCGGGATACGAGCGTCGCTGCGTCTCCGTCTCGCCCACCGCGGTCGCGTTCATGGCCGCGCCGCACTCGCGGACGTGCTGGTCGATCCGGTGGCCCTCGCTGCTCACGAACCACTTGCGCGTCTCCCACACGCGCTCCTGCGCCTCGGCGACGTCGGCGCCGTGCTCGAGCATCGTCCGCGTCACACCCTCGAGGAGGTCGCCCTTCTCCGCGAGACTCACGCTCCACGGGTCCTCGAGGCAGGCGCTCGCCCAGCTCGCGACGGAAGGAGGCTCGGGCGCGAGCTCGGTCGGGAGACCGGGTGCCAGCCCGGATGATCGCGCGACGTCGGCCGCCCGCGTGCCGGCCTTACGGGCCGCGCCGACGCTGAGGTCGGGCACCGCGAAGAAGCCCCACGAGCTGGCGATGAGGGCTCGGACCCCGACGCCGGCCCGTTCCCCGCGGTCGAGCCTGTCGACCACGCCGTTCCGCGCATGCATGGTCTCGGATCGCTGCTCCATGGCCCGAGCGTCGGCGTACCGGGCGCCGGCAGCGAGGGCGGCCTCGACGGCCGCAGTCGCGACATCGAACATGCGGCGATCCTAGCGGCAATCGCGGGAGGTGCCCCGGGCAGCGGTCGAGCTCTCGGCGCGCGGGCGACCGGCGGGGCCGAGCGCAATCGAGCGCGACCCAGCCCGCAGTCGACCGTGACCGAGCGCGACCCAGCGCGGCCGAGCGGGACCCAGCGGGATCGAGCGCGCTCCGCGCGCGCCCGTCCTACCGGTAGTTCTCGAACTGAATCGGGACGGGGTAGTCCTCGGATACCTGCCGGAGGCGCGCGATCACCCGCTGGAGATCATCCTTCGACTTCCCGCTGACCCTGACCGCGTCTCCCTGGATCTGCGGCCTGACCTTGGGAAACTCGTCGCGGATGAGCTTCGAGATCTTCTTCGCGAGATCCTCGTCGAGCCCGCGACGGAGGCCGATCCGCTCGCGCACGGTATCCTTGCCGGCCGGCTCGATCGCCCCCCAGTCGAAGACCTTGAGCGACAGCCCGCGCCGGACCGCCTTCGACTCGACGAGCTCGCGCACGGCCTTCGCCCGGAACTCGTCGGTCGTCCGCAGCACGATCTCGTCGCGCCCGAGCTCGAGGTCGACCGTGACGTTCCGGAAGTCGAACCTGGCCGCAACCTCGCGCCGCACCTGGTCGAGCGCGTTCACGAGCTCCTGGCGATCGAAATCGCTGACGACGTCGAACGAGACCTCTCCGGCCATCCCCTCCCCCTCTCAGCGACCCGTGCCCGCGGACTCGGGCTCGAACGTCGTGTCCCGGCCGACGACGCGCTCGAGGGTCCAGTGCCGCTCGCGCACGATCCGGCCCTCCCCGTCGAGCTCGAACGTCGCGAAGCCGCGGCCACGGACGCGGTCAGCATTCGACCGGACCGTCCACGCCCCGTGCCACGCCGCCAGGACGGTCGACCCCGACACCCACGTCCGCTCGGCGTCGAACTCGACGTTCGCCTGCGTCGCGGCCACGTCGTTCCAGTGCGCCCGGATCGCGAGATCGCCCGTGAGGTGGTCCTGGAAGGGATCGACTCGGAGGTCCGCGTCCTCGCGGTACAGCTCCATCATCGCGTCGACGTCGCGCGCCTCGCGCGCCCGCCTGTATCGCGCGAGCAGGTCGTCCCCGTCGCCCTGTGTCAGTGTCGCCATGCCGGAAGTCTAGCCGAGGCAGCCGCCGCCCCGATCACGAGGCCGAACACGCCGCCGCGGGGGTGGGTGGGCACGTGGTGCGTCGCGATCCGTCGACACGCCGCCGAACGGGCGACCGACACACGAACGGCCGGCGCAACGGCCGGCCGTCCAGCGGTCTGGCGGCAGGGTCCATGCCCCCCTACCGCCGGTACCTGCCCGCCCGGGTGTCGCTGCTGCACACACCAGCGGTGGGTCGAAACGCGAGGTTGATCGTCGCGACCATCGGGTCGACGGGCTTCGGCAGCGCGACGGTGACCCGCCGTGAGCTCCGAATCTGCAACTCGTGCATCGTCGTCGACATCGTTCCGTCGTCCCTGCGATCGTCCGCTGGTCCGCTTTCGATGCCTCCACGCTACTCCCACCCGGCTGGATGCGGACATTTCATCGATGTCACAAAGCATTGCAGCGCCATTGCCGCATGACGCCGCGGTCGCGCCGGCCACGAGGCCGCACGCAGGTGCAGGAGGGCGCTCCAGCGCGTTCGCGAGGACGGCGGGTCAGGCCCCGCGCAGTGCGGCGACGAGGCGCTCGGCGATCCGGTAGGAGTGGCCGCCGCCCATGACCAGCACGACGTCGCCCGGGCGGACCCGGCCGGCGAGCCAGTCGGCCGTCTCCTCCACCGTCCCCGGCGCCGTCGCGTCCGCCCCGCCTCGTGAGCGCACCGCCGCCGCCAGCCCTTCGGACGACGCGATCGACGTGTCCGGGTCGCGCCCGGCCCAGATCTCCGCGATGGCGACCTCGTCGGCGGAGGCCGCGAGGACGTCGGCGAACCGGTCGAGCAGCGCTGCCGTGCGGTGGTACGTCAGCGGCTCGTACACCGCCCAGAGGCGCCGGGCCGGGTAGCGCTGCCTGACCGCGGCGAGCGTCTCGGCGATCGCGGTCGGGTGGTGCGCGTAGTCGTCGAGCACGACGACCCCTCCGGCATCACCCTTCAGCTCGAGCCGCCGGCCGACGCCCCGGAACCCCGCGAGCCCGGCCACGATCGACGGCACCGGGACCCCGAGCACGGATGCGGCCGCGGCCACGCAGAGGGCGTTCTGGGCGTTGTGGCGTCCCGGCAGAGCGATCCGGGCAGCGGCGAGCCGCTCGTCGCCCGCGTCCAGGCCGCGCAGCTCGAGGGTCGTCCCGTCGGGCTCCGAGGCCGTGACCCGGCCGGTGACGAACCGGGCCGGTCCGAAAGCCGAGCGCGCCGGCTCGCTTCTCTCGCCCGGCGGGGGGGCGCTTCCTCCGCCCGCTGCAGGCTCGCTCTTCTCGCCAGCCACCGGCTCGAGCGCGACCGCCACGATCCGTCCGGGCCAGTCCACGAGCCGTTCGGCGACCCGTCGCGCTCCGCGGTTCCCGACGTTCACGACGAGCGTCGCGGGATCGCCCGGGCGGCCGGATCGCCGGATCCACGCCTCGAACGCATCGATCACCGCGTCCTCGTCGGCGAACACGTCCGGGTGGTCCCACTCGGCGTTCAACAGCACCGCGAGCGACGGCCGGTACGGGTCGAAGTTGCCCGCGTACTCGTCCGCCTCGACGACGAACTCCGGCCCCGCGCCCCATCGCGCCGTCGACGGCACGCCTCCGGCGACCGCTGCCGGGAGGAGGGCGCCGACGAACGCGCCCGGATCCCGCCCCGCGCGCCACAGCAGCTCGACCAGCCACCCCGTCGTCGTCGACTTGCCGTGCGTTCCCGCAACCCCCACGAGCCGCGCTCCGGCACTCGCGGCGGCATCGGCCACCACCTGCTGCCATGGCTCGACCGGGACGGCGGCCTCCCGCGCGGCCCGGAGCTCGGCGTGGTCCGGGTCGATCGACGTCAGGGCCTTCGTGACCGACAGCCGATCGACCACGGGCCCGTCCGGGCCGGCGACATGAGCCGCCGAGTGGCCCTCGACGAGCGGCACGCCGGCCGCCTCGACGGCCGCCACGTACGGCGAGTCCGTCGATCGGTCACAGGCGGTCACGCGCGCGCCGGCGCGGGCCGCGAGGATCGCAGCGGCGGACGCTCCGGCACCGGCCGCGCCGACGACGTGGATCCGTTCGGCCGGTTCGATCGCGCGGGCCGGGCGTGCAGCCGCGAGACCGCGGCCGACGTCGGCCGCCGCCCGCGTCACGCCCCGGTCTCCTCCCCGAGCCGGTCGAGCGCCAGCTGCAGGGCGGCCTCGGCGCTCCGGACCTTGTTCGCCGACCGGCCGCCGTGCCACAGGTGGCGGCGGACCTCGGTGCCGGCAACACCGGCGATCGCGACGTACGTCAACCCGACGGGCTTCGCGTCGCTCCCCCCGTCAGGCCCCGCGATGCCCGTCACCGACAGCGCGACGTCGGCCGGGAACCCGCGGAGCGCGCCCGCGGCCATCGCCGCGGCGACCTGCGCGGACACGGCGCCGTGGGCGCGCAGGGTTGCCTCGGGCACGTCGAGAACGCGCGCCTTCATCTCGTCCGAGTACGTCACGGCACCGCCGACGTAGTACGCGCTCGAGCCGGGCTGTTCCGTCACCACGTGCCCGACGAGGCCGCCCGTGCACGATTCGGCGGTCGCCAGTCGCAGGCCGCGCGACACGCAGATCGACTGGAGGCGGCCCGCAATCTGCCGCGCGAGGACGAGCGGATCGGCCTCCGGAGCGCCGCCCCCGGCGGCCTCGCTGCCGGCTGCCCCCGGAGTGTCCGCGTCCCCGGAGCCCGTCACGTGCCAGACGTCCTCGCCGGCGCGGTCGACGGCGTGAACCGCCACGTCTGCGCCGCCCCGTCGGGCCCGAGCGTGCCGAGGGCCTCGCCGTTCACCGTGAACGACGTCGATCCCGCCGACCCGGTTCGCACCTCGACCGTCCGCTGGCCCGTCAGCTCGACGGTCTTCCCCGGCTGCACGAGCAGGCCGCCGCTCCCAAGCGTCGGGTCGAGCCTGCCATCGACCCATGCCTTGATCCAGGTCGGCGCGCCCTTCACCGCGACGACCACGTCGATGCCGGTGAAGGCGACCGTCACGGCGCGATGCTCCGTCGTGGTCTCGCGCTGGCTCCCCGCGGCGGTGATCGTGAGCGACCACTTCCCGGCCGGAAGCTGGTACGAATCCGAGAAGGCGCCGTTCGGCCCGACGGAGATGACCTTCGCGGCCGGCGTCGCGGTCACCCCCGGGCTCGCCTTCGCCGTCGCATGCGCGCCCGAGGCGGCAGCGGACGAAGCCCCCACCGGCGCCGGCCCGACGTAGCGCGCCGACACCGTGACGGACGTCGCGTTCGTCCGCCCCTGGATCGGGATCGCGCCGTTCGTCACGGCTGCCCCGTCGTTCGGGCTGCTCACCTGGAGCGTGGGCGCCTCGATGATCGGCATCGGGACCGTGATGATCAGCATCACCGGCAGCGACTGCTTGCCCGTCGATGGATCCGTCGCGGTCACGTTGAACTCGTTCTGGCCGCGCGCCAGCGGCACCTGCTGCTGCCAGTGCCCGGACGTGTCCGCGGAGACCTGGAACGGCTGGCCGACACCCTGGATCGTCACGGTCATGCCCGGGTCGCTCGTTCCGGACAGGACGGTGCTGTCCGGGTTCCCCTCGAGCGTGGTGACGCGGGTCGCCGGCGAGCCGATGGCGAGCGCCGGCGGCTGGATCGAGCGGACGACCTGGAAACCGACGTAGGCGATGAACGTGATCACGAGGAGCGAGAGGATAGCCGCGACGAGCACGCCGCGCGAGAACGTGAGGCCCCGGGAGGGAGCTTCGAGGGCGCGCGGGACGATCGCGACGGGCGCGGCCGTCCGCGAGCTCCCGTACTCCTGCCGATAGTGGAGCAGGACGTCCTCCGGGTCGAGGCCGAGGTACAGCGCGTAGTTTCGGAGGAAGCCCTTCGTGTAGACCGTGCCCGGCAGGGCGAGGTAATCGTCGCGCTCGAGCGCCGAGAGGTAGCGCGCCCGGATCTTCGTGTCGCGCTCGGCGCGGTACAGGTCGACGCCCTTCCGTTCGCGCGCGACCAGGAGCTCCTCGCCGAGCGTCGGCCGGACCTCCGGGATGACGAGGCGCTCGCGCGCCATCAGCCGGCGGCCCGGGCGGACCTGTTCTCGGGTGGTCATCGGCTGTCCGGATCCCCTGCGCGAGGTCGGGGCGAGGGGGTGGGGGCGCCTCGCTCCGCCGCGCCAAGGATACGCGTTCGTTATGGTTTCGGCGCCGCTGTATCGCCTCGCGCGATCACATCTCGTCGACGTCGTCGAGACCGCGGATCCAGTTCTCGGGGCCGTACACCTGCCGCGGGACGGCGGGGTTGCGCGGGTCCTGCGGCCCGACGATCCCGACCCGCTCGAGCTCGTCGATGATGCGGCTGGCGCGGTTGAATCCGACCTTCAGCCGGGTCTGGAGCATCGACGTGCTCGCCTTGCCGCTCGTCACGATGAGCTCCGCCGCGCGCGGCGTCATCTCGTCCTCGGCCATCTGCGCGAGCCACGCGAACTGGCCACCCTCTCCGCCCTCCTCGCCACCGGCGATGACGTCCGGGTCGTACTCGGGCTCGGGGGCCTGGGCGCGCCAGTGGTCCGTGACCGCCTGCACCTCTCGGTCGCTCACGAAGACGCCCTGCAGGCGCACCGCGCGGGGCAGGTCGGCCGGCTGGTACAGCATGTCACCGCGCCCGATGAGGTCCTCCGCGCCCGGCGCGTCCAGCACGGTCCGGCTGTCGACGTTCGACGACATCGCGAACGCGATCCGGCTGGGCACATTGGCCTTGATCAGTCCCGTGACCACGTTCACGCTCGGGCGCTGGGTGGCGAGGACGAGGTGGATGCCGACCGCACGCGCCTTCTGGGCGAGTTTGACGATGGGGTCCTCGACCTTCCGGCCCTCGCGCATCATGAGGTCGGCCAGCTCGTCGACGACGATCACGATGTACGGAAGCCGCTCGTGCTCCGCGACCCGCGGGCTCGCGTTGTAGGCGGCGATGTTGCGCTCGGCCTTCGCGGCGAGCGCCTTGTAGCGCTCCTCCATCTGGCGCACCGCCCAGCTCAGCGCCGCCTTCGCCTCGCCCGGCTCGACGATGACGTCGGTCAGGAGGTGCGGCAGCCCGCGGTAGGACGCGAGCTCGACCCGCT
>JAKAAV010000424.1 GCA_021802185.1 Chloroflexota bacterium
GAGCACAGTGCACAAAGATGTGACCGAACGGCTACCGCGCATCAACCCGCAGCTCGCTCGCGAAGTCAAACTCGTGCTCGAGCACAACAAAGCCGAACGCCATATTCGTGGCGGCGAGGCGACGCGGCGCAAGTTCCTCGAACGGTCTCTCTAGATTCACGGCCTTGTTGGATTAATAATGCAGGACCTTCGACCTTGCCGCGAGAATTGCCCATGATGTCGGACGGCATGGTTGGAGGACGCCTGCATGGAAATCGCGGTCGATCTGGGGACGGCCAACGTCCTCGTGGCGGTTCGCGGCAAAGGGATCGTGTTGCGGGAACCGTCTGTGGTGGCAGTGGAACGGGACTCGGGCCGGCTCGTTGCCATCGGCGACAAGGCTCGCCAGATGCTGGGCAGGACACCTGGATCCATCGTGGCGTCGCGGCCGCTTCGGGACGGCGTGATCGCCGACTACGACATCACCGAAGCCATGCTGCGCCATTTCATTGCGCGCGTGACACCTGGGCGGAGCATGACGCGGCCGCGCGTCATGGTGTGCATACCGACTGGCGCCACGGGCGCCGAACGGCGGGCGGTGCGCGAGGCGGCGCAGAGCGCCGGGGCGGGCAAGGTGGAGCTCATCGAGGAGCCACTGGCCGCGGCGCTCGGCGTCGGCTTGGATATTACTAAGGCGAGTGGCCACATGGTGGTGGACATCGGCGGTGGCACGACCGATGTTGCCGTGCTGACGCTCGGTGGCATAGCCGCAAGCGATTCGGTGCGCGTCGGTGGCGACACCATGGACGCGGCGATCTCGCACGAGCTCAAGTCCGCCTACAGCCTTGCGATCGGCGAGCGCACGGCCGAGGAGGTCAAGATCGAGGTGGGCTCGGTTCACCCCGACGGGCGGGTCGGCGCGATCGACATCCGCGGGCGCGACCTGCTCACGGGGATGCCCCGCACGATTACCCTCACGCCCGCGGACGTGCGGCCGATCCTGATGGAGCCAGCGCACCAGATCGTCGACTCGGTCCGTCGGGTGCTCGAGGAAACGGCGCCGGAGCTGCTCGCTGACATCCTGGACCGCGGTATCTGGCTTACGGGGGGAGGATCCCTCCTGCACGGCATGCCGGAGCTGATCTCCCGCGAAACGGGGCTGCCTGCACAGCGCGCGGAGGATCCGATGTCATCGGTTGCACTCGGCACCGCGCGCGCTCTCGAGATGGAACTGGTGGGGCGGCACATCGTAGTGTTCAAGCGCGTGATCTGACTCCGAATCCCAGCCGCAGGGGCACGCGTCCCGAGGCTGTAGGAGGCCGACGATGGACGTCCTGGCGCTCTTGCCGCACCGCTATCCATTCCTCATGGTGGACAGGATTCTTGAGATTGTACCGCGGGAAAGCGCCGTGGCGATCAAGAACCTGTCCCACAACGAACCCGTGTTCCAGGGGCACTTCCCCGGCATGCCAATCTTCCCCGGCGTCTTGCAGCTCGAGTGCATGGCGCAGACCGCCGGACTGTGTTTCGGCGAGGAGATCGGCGACCGCGTCGGCGTCCTCGCCGGTGTCGATGGAGCCAAGTTCCACCGGCCGGCTCGACCGGGGGACCAATTGCGCATCGAAGCCAAGATCGTCGCTTACCGCAGGGGCTTCGCGAAGGCCGAGGGTCGCATACTCTGCGCCGACCGGGTCGTGGCTCAGGCTACGGTCGCGTTCGCCCTCGTCAAGCGCAGCGACTTCGAAGGCGAACGGCAGGGAGGCCAAGGAGCGGTCTGACCGTCGCTCGGGCCTGCATTGACGCGATCTGCGGCTCTGTGCTAGGATGATGCTCGCCAAAAAATTGAACATGCTCATCGCGAGTGGTGGAGGGGCTGGCCCGATGAAACCCGGCAACCGGGCGATTGCCACGGTGCCAAACCCTGCAGCGCAGCTGAGGGATGAGAGAACGCAGCCGGACTCTCGTAGTCCGGCTATGTTTGTGCCGGGAAGTGCCGATCAGGGAGGAGGATCCTTTTGCACAGTCTGTTCACGTCGGAGTCCGTCACCGAGGGACACCCCGACAAAGTGGCCGACCAGATTTCCGACGCGATTCTCGACACCATCCTTGCCAACGACCCGGATGCCAGGGTAGCGGCGGAGACGCTCGTCACAACCGGCCTCGTGCTCGTGGCGGGCGAGATCACGACATCCTGCTATGCCGATCTGCCAAGCATCATTCGCCAGACTATGCGCGACATCGGCTACACTCGCGCGAAGTTCGGCTTTGACGCGGACACGTGCGCCGTGCTGACATCCATCGACGAACAATCTCCCGACATCGCCCAGGGCGTGGACAAGGCACTGGAGACGCGCGACGGCACCGCGGCGCAGGATCAGGGCGCCGGCGATCAGGGGATGATGTTCGGCTACGCCTGCGACGAGACCCCCGAACTGATGCCGCTGCCCATCAGCCTGGCACACGCCTTGTCGCGGCGGCTCGCGGAGGTGCGCAAGAGCGGCGCGCTGGAGTTCCTGCGCCCGGACGGCAAGACGCAGGTGACGATCCGCTATGAGAACGACCGCCCCGTCTACGTGGACACGGTCGTCGTGTCGACCCAGCATGCGGACGACGTCTCGAACGCGAGGCTCGAGGCGGAGATCCGCGAGCGGGTCATCGACCCTGTCGTGCCGCTCGAGTTGCGCGACGCTCG
>JAKAAV010000425.1 GCA_021802185.1 Chloroflexota bacterium
GACACAGCGCGATCGAGACGTCGACAAGGGCGGGACGCGCGAGGCCGCCCGGCGACGACGGATAGCGGACGGTGACGCCTTCGGCGAGGATCACGGGCTCGAGTGTGTCGCGGGGATGCCGCACTCGAACCCCCTGGACATGGACGCGAGGTCGAGGCGCGCCGTCGGCCCCGGTCGTCGCCTCCGGCGCCTCGGGCCTCTCCCCGGCGCCGGCCGGCTGCGCCCACGCGGCCCACGCGCGCGGCACCCAGCTTCCGAGCCGGTCCAGCTCGGCGGCGTGTGCCCTGCCCACCTCGTCGGGCGGCCCGAACCCGATCTGCCGCCCGGCGTCGTCGATGAGCAGCACGAGGTCGGCGAGCGGCAGGGAGGCGTCGAGGCGGTGCTCGACGATCACGAGCGTGTGGCGGCGCGCAGCGGCGAGCTCTCCGATCCGGTCGAAGACCTGCTGCATGCCGGGGGGGTCCAGGTTCGCGGTGGGCTCGTCGAACACGAGCAGGCCGGGCATCGGCGCGAGCACGTCGGCGATCGCGAGGCGCTGCTGTTCGCCGCCCGAGAGCGCGGCGGTGGAACGCTGCTCGAACCCGGACAGTCCCACGATGCGCAGCGCCTCGGGCACCCGCTCGAGCATCTCGTCGCGCGGCCAGCCGCGGTTCTCCAGCCCGAATGCGACCTCGTCCTCGACGCGCGGCATGACGAGCTGGCTCTCCGGCTCCTGGAACACGATGCCGGCGCGGGCCGCGACGCGCTGCATCGGCGTCGATGCCACGTCGAGGTCGTCGATCCGGAGCGTGCCAGCCCAGGTCCCGGCGATCTCGTGCGGGACCAGCCCGACGAGGGCGCGAGCGAGGGTGCTCTTGCCGCTCCCCGACGGGCCGATGACGAGCAGCGTGGAGCCGGCCGGCACGCCGAAGGTCAGGCCCTCGAGCGCCCGGCGCTGCCGCCCGCGGTACTGCCAGCCGAAGTCCTCGGCGAGGATCGCGGGAGCGCAGGTCGCGTCTGGTGAGGCTCGCGGACCGGCCGGGCGCGGCTCCCGCAGGTGCGCCGTCAGCTCGGGAAGCCCTCGAGGACGCCGGCCCGCCGAAGCGAACGGACCAGCAGCCACCCGCCGTAGCCGGCGATCGCCAGCCCGGAGACGATCTCGAGGCCCGCGATCGACGCCTGGACCGCCATCCCGCTGGTCGGGTAGTAGACGGGCAGATCGTGGAGCGCCTCGCCGACACCCGCGACCCCCCCGGCGAGCAGCGCGATCGGAAGGGTGAACGAGCGGT
The DNA here is from genome assembly GCA_021802185.1 of Chloroflexota bacterium. Taxonomy (GTDB): domain Bacteria; phylum Chloroflexota; class Limnocylindria; order Limnocylindrales; family CSP1-4; genus JAJYNJ01. The sequence continues at coordinate 1,269 of JAKAAV010000425.1, forward strand.
ACAGCACGAACGCGAACACGAGCTCGGCGCCGACCCCCTGGACGAACCCGGACAGCACGACGTCGAGGCCCCAGACGTTGCCGAGCAGCGCCGACACGATCGCCGCGACGAGCTCGGCGAACAGGGCCGCGCCCGGCTTGCGGATGATCAGGCCGGCGATGACGCCCGGCATCAGCCAGACGCCGCTGATGACGTACTCGAGCGGCTTCACCGCGGTGAACAGCGGCGCCAGCGCGTTCCAGACCGTGTCCCAGGCCCAGAACACGACACCGAACGCGACGGCGATGACGGCCGCGACGAGGATGTCGCGTGTCCGCCAGCGCGTGGCCGGGGGCTCGAACGTGCGCCCGTACGGGGCGGCTCGATCGGTCATGCCAATGGACTCCTTTCCGTTTCCTGCGCCGGCCATGCGGCGGCCGGTCCGTCGGCCCTCGGCGAGTCGAGCGCCGCCCGCCTCGTGTGCACGATCAGCAACCGGCCATGCCGGCAGATCACCTCACCCCGCGTGCCGGCCAGCTCGTTCGACAGTCCGCGAGAGGGCCCGACGGGAAGGTCCTCGTCGCGCAGCGGATACCGGAGGCCCTCGGTCGTCACCCCGATCGCGTCGCCGCCGAACGGGAACAACGACACGAAGTCGCCGGGAGCCCCTTCGACGGTGAACCGCGCCGGACGCGCCCGCGCCGCGCGGGACCGTCCGCCGTACCCGTCGCCGGCGGCGTCGAGCAGCGAGACGGACGACCGTTCGTCGACGAGCGACATCCCCACACCCAGGTCGGACGCGTGCCCGACGAGCGCGATCGCCGACAGCTCGTGCTCGATCCGGGGTCCGCCAAGCGCACCGAGCACGACGACCATCCGGGCGTCACGTTCCACCGCCTGCGCGAGGGCCAGCTCGAGGTCGCTCTCGTCCTTCTCGGCCGGAACACGAAGGACCGGGATCCCGGACGCGTCGAGCGCCTCCAGCTCATCGGGGCCGGCAGAATCGAAATCCCCGACCGCCAGGTCCGGCCGGAGTCCGAGGCGACGGCACGCGGCGATGCCCGCGTCCGCGGCGATCACGAGGTCGACCGAATCGAACACGGCGTCGGGCAGCCGGTCGCGGGGCGCGACGTGCGCGCTCCCGACGATCAGCGCCTTGGTACCAACCCGATGCACGACGACCTCCGCCCCGGCGGGCAGAGGTCGTGAGATGGACTCCCTTCGCTGGTACGACCCAGATCAGGTTCCGAGGGTCTGCGGCCCTGCCGCACTCTCAGCACCGTGGACGGTGCTCCCCTGTCCGCTCTTCGGTTGTCACCGAATGCTACTACCCGCCGAGAGCCGCCGCGAGCGGGAGCCCGACAGGCAGTGTCGGTGCGGCCGGCGCGCGGCGTCGGGCGTCCGCCCGCAGCGCG
>JAKAAV010000426.1 GCA_021802185.1 Chloroflexota bacterium
CAGCTCTTGATCGGCCTCGGGATCGACCCGGGCACCGCGATCACCGGCTACGGTGTCGTGGAGCGCTCGGGCTCCCGGGTGACGGCACTGGACTACGGTGCCATTCTCACGCCCTCGGAGCGGCCCCTCGCCGAACGGCTCCTCGAGATCCGGGCGGGCATCTCCGATCTCATCGCCACGCACCACCCGGCCCTGGTGGCGGTCGAGCGCCTCTTCTTCAACCGCAACGTGCAGACCGCGTTCGCCGTCGGGCAGGCGCGCGGCGCGGTGCTGCTCACCGCCGCCGAGCACGGCCTGCCGGTCTTCGAGTTCACCCCGAACGAAGTGAAGATCGCCGTGACGGGCTACGGCCGCGCGCCGAAGGACCAGGTCCAGCGGATGGTCCAGATGGTGCTCGGACTGCCCGACCTGCCTCGTCCGGACGACGCGGCCGACGCGCTGGCGATCGCCATCTGCCTGGCGCACAGCCAGCCCGGACAGACGACGACCGTGGCCCCGTGATCGCCTCGCTGCGCGGCACGGTCGACGCGATCGGACCGGATGCGATCGTGCTCGACGTCGGTGGTGTTGGCTACCGCGTCTTCGCCGGCCCGTCCACGCTGGCGTCCGCCAGGCTCGGCGAGACGCTCAGGCTCCACACGCACCACCTCGTCCGCGAGGATCTCCAGGCGCTCTACGGCTTCCGGACGGCCGAGGAGGTTGCGCTGTTCACGCTGCTGCTGAGCGTCACCGGGGTCGGTCCGAAAGTCGCCCTCGCGATCCTGTCGTCCCGGCCGGTGGCCGATCTCCAGCTCGCGGTCATGCAGGGCGACGAGGCTGTGCTCACGTCCGTGTCGGGCGTGGGAAAGCGGCTCGCGGCGCGGATCGTGCTCGAGCTGCGCGAGAAGGTGGCGGCGGCCGGCATGGCGGCGGCCGCCGCGGTTCCGGGCCGCGGACCGTCGGCCGGGGCGGGCGAGACCGAGGTCGTGGCCGCGCTCCAGGCGCTGGGCTACTCCCAGTCCGAAGCGCGCGAGGCGGCCTTCGGGAGTGTCGCTGACTCGGGCTCCGACGCCTCGCTCGAGGAGCGGGTGAAGTCCGCGCTGCGCCGGCTGAGCCGCGAGTAGTCCTGGCTCGTCACCGGAGACCGCCTGGCCCGTCGGCGGGAGTCGTCGAGGGATCGGCCTCCCTGCTCTCGGCGCCGGCGTCGGAATCTCTCGAAGCGTGGACCGGCCCCCCGAGCGGGCTCCCGCCAGAGGCCGTCGTCACGGCTGCCGCGCTCCGGTCCCAGAGCGGATCGGTCTCGTACGCGTAGTCACCCCGCCTGACGCGCTCCCGCACCTTCTCGTAGAGCTCGGGTGACAGCGCGCGCGGTTCCATCTCGCGCAGGGCGTTCATCCGTTCGACGAGCTGGTCGAGCTGCTTTCGCAGGGCGACCAGGTCCGGGTCGTTCCGGAGGCCGATGTTGCGCAGGCGCCGCGCATCGGCGCGCACGGCGAGGTACTGGGCGCCCTTGATGCTGTGCCCGGCCGCCGCGTCGTCCGGCTTCAGCAGCAGTCGCGCCACGCTGGCGATGGCCGCGAGGAAGGCCAGCACGACCGTCACGCGCGAATCGACACCGAGCAGCGCGGCCAGTCCCGCGCCGGCGGCGGCGAGCGCGGCGATGAGGACGCTGGCGGGGATCGCGACCAGGGTGGCCCGCTTGCGCCATCCTTCGCCGGCGATCAGATGCTGGCGACCGATGTACTCGGCGTCGATCGCGATGCGCTGTGCCTCGTCGGCCAACTCCTGCCGGAGCGCGTCCTGGTCCGGGGATTCGTTCATCTGGTCTCCACTGGGACCGTCGCGGCGTGCCCATGCCTGCCGGCGACCGCGTGCTGCGAATGACGGGAGGCAGACGACGGGCGGCAGGCGGCCGCTGCTTCGGCGACCGGTTCTGCGGGCATCGCGGCGCAGCATCCGTGAGCCGCAGGGACTCCGTTTTCGCGGCTTCCGGTCAGGGACATCGACCCGTCAGCCCCCTCTGTCGGAGGTGCGCCGATCCAGCTGCACGGCCCAGCCCCACTTCCGGTCGTGGAACTCGTCTTCGGGGCGGGGCACATACGCCTGTGCCACCGCCGCGCGGTACGCCGCCGCGAGGCCTCGGACCTCCTCGTCCGCTTGCTGCCACTCGGAGCTGTCTGAGGCAAGGCCGTCGCGACGACGCTCCGCGTCGCGCCAGGCGTCGAGCCGCGCCTGCACGTTCTGCATTTGATCCGACCTCCTTTGCGCCCGACCTGCCGGCATCGAACGCCACCAGAGGTCAAAGTCCCATGCCGTTGCCGGCTTGTCATGACGGGGCGTCATCCCCGTCAGCGTCGGTCGGGACGCGGTCCGGGAGGGTGTCAGCGGCGCGGCGACGACGAGCGCGCCGAGGCCGACGGGAACGACACGCCGGCGACGCGCGAGACGACCGGGGGGGAAGCGGCTGGGAGGATACCTCGGCGGATGGGACCGAAGGGGGCCGGACCTCGCACGGCGTCGCGGGCCGAGAGACAAGGATCGCCGAGCAGGGCGTCAAACAGGCCGGTCCGGGCCCCTTCTTCGTCTCGGTGGACTACTCTTCGCGTCTCGCCGTCGACCAGTGCCCGGTCGGCGGGCCTTCCGGCCAGCGGACGGGTCGGCCGACGCGCGCCGGGCG
>JAKAAV010000427.1 GCA_021802185.1 Chloroflexota bacterium
GCGGCTTCCTGTCCGCGGATGTCGCCCGCGGCTTCCGGCACGGTTGTCGCCCGCGGCTTCCGGCACGGCCCTGCACTCGACTCGCCGCGGCCCCGCCCCGGCCCTCAACCGTCGCGCCGATGCAGCGCCTGCGATCCGGCGGTCGATGACGCCTGGACGGACTGCGGCTTACCGTCGGGAACCTCAGCGAGGAGGAACGTGCGTCTCGTTCGTGTCGCGGTCCCCGTGCTCCTGTCGGTCGCCCTGCTCGTCGGCTGTTCCTCGGGGTCGACCCCGGCACCGAAGTCCGGGTCCGCGAGCGTCACGATCCAGAACTTCGCATACCACCCGCAGGTCCTGACAGTGACGGCGGGCACGACCGTCACGTGGACGAACCAGGACACGGCGCAGCACACGGTCACCGCCGACGCGGGGAGTGGCGGGTTCTCGAGCGCCCTGCTCTCGCAGGGCCAGACGTTCAGGCACACGTTCACCAGGCCGGGCACGTACCAGTACTACTGTGAGGTCCACACCTCGATGCGGGGCACGATCATCGTCAAGTGACCGCTGTGGATGCTGCTTGTCCGGTTGGTTCAGCGGCACCAGCTGTAGTGGCACGTCTTTCGTGACGCCATCGACCTCGTTGGTGCTGGTCCAGCCTTCGCGTGGTCAAAGGGGCACGTGGCCACCCAGGCGGGGCCAAGGTCACACGGGGTCGAGCCGGGACGGCAGCATGAGCTTGATCCCATCCCTGATCGCCACGATTGAGTTGACCAGGGCGTTCGTGCGCTCGAGCAGCTCCTCGGCCGTAGCACGCGACGAGAAGTCCATCTCGGTCGTCCAACGCCGTGCGTAGCCGAGGATGCGAAACATCGGGCCGAAGGCATCGCCGGCTGCCGCCGCAAGACCCGACAGGTAGTCGCTGCGGTAGCCCGTAGGGATGACGATCCGAACCTCGCCTGCTGCCGAGAGTTCGGCATTCATCGCCATCCGCGCCGAGCGGCCGTTGCCGTCGGCGAAGGGGTGGACTTCCGTGATCAGGAAGTGCACGAACACCGCACGAGCGAACGGGTCAGTGATCCGCCCTCCGGCCGCGAAGCCGCGCAGGAGCGTCCCCTCGATCGCGGGCCAGGGTGAGAACGGCGTCCCGCCGGCATGCACTTCGATCCGGCGGAAGCGCCCGGGATCGTTGTCGGGCCGCGCAGCCATGAGAACCTCGTGGCGAGCTTGAAGCAACTCGATGAACTCATCTGGCGACGCTGGAGCCCGAGCGAGCCAGGCGGGATCGGTCACCAGCCGGTAGGTCGAGAAGACGTCGTGTGCGTCCTCGGGGCGCTGCGGCGGGATGCGCTCCTCGAAGATGATCTCCGCCGCCTCGTCGAGGGTGAACTCGGTGCCCTCGATGTAGTTGGAGAAGTAGGCCTCGTAGAAGGGCAGCAGCACTCGCCGCCCGGCTTGCCCGGGCGACGCGAGCACCGGATCCGGGGCCTGGCCCTCGAGGTGCCGCGCGAGGGCCTCGACCCGGGTCAGCCGCAGCTCGTCGATCGGCTGGCCTGCCGCGCGGGACTGAAGCACCCGGGTGCGCAGAGCCGTGGCGGGGCCGGTGGCGAGGGTCGCCCGGATGATCGCCTCGAGTTGCTCGAACGCCGTGCGACGCCGGATCGAGCCGGCGATGCTTCTTGCCTCGTCGCGCACGCTGTTCAGGAAGCCTGAGCCGTCCCGTCGGGAGGCCAACTGCTCGATCCAGTGTTCCAGGTCCTCGCGGCCCAGGAGCCGCTCGCTCGGCTCGGCGAGGTTGTCGAGCAGGCCTCGCGCCTCCGAGCTGAACCAGATCCCCTCCGGCATGGCGTGGTCGGTGGGCAGCGGGCCGGGACCCTCCCGGGGCTCAATCCGCAGGCCGGGCAGGTCGAGTGAGCTCCGGCGGGAGTGGACCACGAACAGCCGACCGTCGTGTGGTGCGAGCCAGCGCGCGGAGCTGTCGGCGACGAGGGCCCCCGGGAACTCGCGGGCGAGGATCAGCTGCCAGTTGCGCCCGACGACAGCGCGCGCGTCAAGGCCCGCGGGGACGTAGATTCCCCTCGCGATCCGGGAGACCCCGCCTGCCGAGGCTGCCCGGCTGACGACCGCGGCGTCGTAGTCGCGCGACCAGAATATCTCGGGCCACCGTCGGCGCGGCATGGGGGACATGCAAGGAACCTGCGCTGGAGCCGCCACATCGGCGAGCTTCTGCGAAGAAGAATGCGCTCCAGTCCCTGAACAGTCAAGGTTCCTGCGCTGCAGTGCCGAGGTGAGGCAAATCACAGCGGCTCTGCCCGCGTGACCCGAGAGGCCCCGCAGGTGTCCTCAGGAAACCGGACAAGCACCCATGGATGCTTTGGGGGGTAGGCGACACCGGGGCCAGAAGCTCGGACACCCCTCTTCCTCGATCGGCGATGCATCGCCGACGCCAGGCCCTTCACCTACGTTCTGGCCGGGTCCTCATACGCGGTCCGGAGTGCCGCGCACCGCTCGGCGAGCTGTTCGAGTTCGGTGTTGAAGGCAGCCTCCCGAGACAAGTCGCGATCACCCCGTTCGATGTAGTCGGCCTGCGCCCCCAACGCCGCGGCGTAGCCATCGCGCAGGCGCGCCCACGCATTGTCCGGAGCGCGCAGTCGGCGCATCCCGTGGCCGATGGC
>JAKAAV010000013.1 GCA_021802185.1 Chloroflexota bacterium
CGGACGCGCGCCAGCTCGCCGCGCGCGTGCTCGCTCGCGGGCGCGACCGTCGCGACGAGCTGTTCGCCGGGCAGCCCAGGGGCCCCATCTGGCCGCCGTCGCGGGAGTCCGCGCCTGCCGCGGTCCCGGCTGCCGCGATGTCCGTGCCCGAGCCCGCGACCTCCGACATGACGCCGACCGCGACGATGTCCGGCAGCCTGGCCGAGATCCAGGCGCGGGTCGCTCGGGCGGACCTCGCAGGCACCGCGACCCGTCTCGGGCTCGTGCTCCGCACCCGGCCGGCGCTCGCCCCGGCGGTGCTCGCGGTGGCCGACGAGGCGATCCACGCGGATCCGGCGGGCGCCGAGGTGGCGGGGCTCCACCTCGTCCGCGGCGACGCGTACCGCCTCATGGGCCGCGAGACGCTCGCCGCCGAGGCATTCCAGCACTCCAGCCGATCGCTCCGGCTCAGGCCGGCCGCGCCATCGGAGCGCCCCGGGCCGGCCGAGAGCGCCGCTGCCGCAGAGGAGGAATCGTGATCGAACGGACCCTCGTCCTCGTCAAGCCCGACGGCGTCCAGCGCCTGCTGGCCGGCCGCATCCTCTCCCGGTACGAGGAGCGCGGTCTCAAGCTCGTCGCGCTGAAGCTCGTCCGCGTCGACCGCGAGCTCGCCGAGCAGCACTACGCGGTCCACCGCGAGCGGCCGTTCTTCGCGGGGCTCGTCGAGTTCATCACGTCCGGACCTGTCGTCGCGCTGGCGCTCGAGGGGCCCGACGCGGTGTCGATCGTTCGTGCGATGAACGGGGCCACGCGGCCGGCGCAGGCCGATCCGGGGACGATCCGGGGCGACCTGGCGCTGGAGACGGCGCAGAACCTCGTGCACGCATCGGACAGCCCGGAGACGGCGGAGGCCGAGCTCGCCCTGTGGTTCCGGCCCCAGGAGTTCGTCGAGTACGCGCGCGAGGTCGACCGCTGGGTGCTTGCGCCGCAGGAGGCGTAGGGGCGCCGACCGGGGGAAGCTGCGCTGGTCAGATCAGGCGAGCGATTCGCGCAGGCACCGTTCGCGGGTCAGTGCGTGTTCGGGCTGACTACCTGGTAGCGGGCGGGCGTCGGCTCTTGACGGAGGTCGCGTCGTGGTGAACCGTGGGAGCGTGGAACGCTCGGCCTCGGTCTTCGACGAACCGGGCAGGCCATCCGATGCCGGTGCACCGCAGCCGCACCTCCCGGAGCTGACGTGGCCCGCGTGGGTGTTCATCGGTGGGGCAGTCGTCGTCGTGCTGGTCCACCTCTCGCATGTCGGCCAGGAGCCCGGCGGACTCCTCGTCGCCTCGGCCGTGCTGTCCGCTCTCGTCGCGGGCCTCGGAGCCCTCCTGCCGGCGGCGCTGCTGGTGCGCATACCCGAGGCTCCGCGGACGCAGCGACTGCTGCTCGCCGGTCTCGCCGGTCAGGCCGTCGCGGTCTGGGGCTGGGCGATCTTCCCGGTCCTGCTCACCGGTCCGGCCCGGCCCGACTGGTCAGCGACCGCCGCGTTCGCCATCCTCTACGGGGCGGCTGTCGTGGCATCCATCTGCCTCGCCGTGGGGCTCCTGCGGCTGCGTCGTCCGGGCGTGAGGCGCGTCTGGCTGCTGGCCGTCATCGCCGTCCTCCAGCTCGGGTTCACGGTCGTTCAGGCCGCCCTCCCTGCGGCGACCGTGCACCTGTCGTTCGTGAGCCCCATGCTCGTGCCGATCGCCGTGCTGACGGTCGCCGCTGCCGTCGCCGCGTGGGTGCCGGTGGACGCCTGGCTCGGCCGCGAGCGCCCACGACCGTTCTGGGCGCTCCTGGCGCTCGGGTTTCCACTCGGTCTGGTGGCCGGCGCTCTCGGTGTCTGGAAGACCCTCGAGATGCTCCGGCCATCGGGAACCGGACTCACGGCCGACACGCCGTTCTGGGTCGCCTCGATGCTCGTGTCGCTGATCGGCATCGCCGCGAATGTGCTGGCGCTGGCGGCCTACGCGCGGCTGACGCCGATCCCCGAGGTCTGATCAGGCGAACGGGGTCGCCTCCGCCTTCTCCCGCCCCGGGCGGGGATCATGCGGGGAACGCCTCCACCATCGTCCAGGTCCGGCCGCCATCGGTCGACCGCGCGACGTGCGCGCTGGGCGATCCCGACAGCACGGCGAAGCCGACGGTAGGGGTCACGAACTGGGCCGACCGGATCTGCGCGACGACGCCGTCTGCGACCGGCACGCTCGCCCAGGTCTTGCCGCCGTCGGCCGACGCATAGAGTGCGTCCTGCGTCCAGAGCCAGCCGCGTCCGTCCTCCAGCATGGACAGGCCGGCGAGGGTGCCGCCCGTGGGCAGAGTATCGGCGAGACCGGGCACGCCCGCGGTCGCGACCACCTCGTCGTTCTCGCCGCCGTTGAACACCCTGGCCAGTGAGCGCACTTCGCGTCCGTCCGTTACGTCGCCCGAGCAGGCCATCCAGCCGTCGGTCGAGCTCGTGAAGATCATGCCGACGGCCGAAGGAGTGACCGCGACATCGCACCAGGGCGTGGTCTGCGCCCACGTGCCCGAGGGCAGTGTCACGCGCCAGAGGGTCGAGATCTGGCCAGGCACGGGCGGTGTGAGGAGCCACGCCGTGTGCGCGTCGGACAACGCCGGACGCACGAGGCGCGGGATCTGGGCGAGGTCGGCGAACGTCTGACCACCGTCGGTGCTGCTCCAGACGCAGCCCGGGCCGCTCGCCCGGGGGCAGTCCGCCGTGACGAGCACCGCGCTGCCGTTCAGCGCGACCCCGTTGAGGGACGGAGTCGGCAGGCTCCGACTCGCCCACGTCCGGCCGCCATCGGCGCTCACGGCGATCGCGCCATGCCCCGCGTTCGCGGCGTCCGTCCCGACGACGACGAGATGCTGCGCGTCGAGCGCCGCAAGGGCTCGGGGAAGCACCTGGACGAGAGCCACCGACGCCCCCGCGCTGGACGCCGCGGAAGGTGCGGCCCCCGAGGTCGCACATCCCCCGAGCGCGACCGCGAGCAGACCGAGGAACAGCGAACGCGACATGTCGCGACCTCCTGCCTTGCTGAGACCGTCGTCCAACTCCGCGGTCAGGTCAATGGCCGTTCGACCTGTCCGTCATGACGGTTGCGGCCAGACGCCGGTTCCTGACAGCGGCAGCGCCGACGCCATCACCACCACATTGCCAGCACTTCCTGCCGATCTCCGGGACCGGTCAGGCCGCGACACCCCGTCTCAATCGGCGGGGCGCGGCCGGCTCAGGCGGCTCGGACGGTCACCGCGCGAGCGCGTCGGACGTCGCCGGTCGAGCGTGGGTCGGGTGCCACAGGCACAGCCTGCCCCGCAGCCGATGGGAGCGCGGTGCCGCTGCTCGGCGCCGGGGGCGCGGAGACCGGGCTCAGGTTCGGATACGTCGGCGTCGCGATGACCTCGAAGGTATCGAGCGGCCAGTAGCGCAACCACGCGCGGCCGATGACGTTCTTGATTGGGACCGGGCCGAAGACCCGTGAGTCACTGGACTGCTCGCGGTGGTCGCCCAGCACGAACAGGTCGCCGGGTGGCACGACCCAGTGGTCCTGTCCGTTCAGTGGTTCCGTGGTCTGACCGGGGTACACGTACGGCTCGCTGATCGGCTGGCCGTTGATGATGACGTGCCCGTTCTGCAGGTCCACAGTGTCGCCGGGCAGCCCGATGACGCGCTTTATGAAGGGCACGGACCCTGGATCGCCACCTGGCGGGGTGAACACGACGATGTCACCGCGCTTGTAGCCGTCGAACCGTGGGGTCAGCTTGTCGACGAGCACGTACTGCCCCGGCAGGAGCGTGTTCTCCATGCTCATCTGCTCGACCTGATACGGCTGGGCGACGAAGTTCTGGATGACCAGGAAGATGATGAGGGTGAGGACGAGGGTCTCGACCGCCTCGAGCAGGCAGCCTCGAGCGCGTTCGGTCACGCGGGACAGGCGTGTCGGATCACAAGGGCGGAGTATAGGGGGAACGCGCGCGCAGGTCGCGCCCGTGGCAGACGCCATGCCTGACGCCGACGGTGCGCCCGTGTCGGCCGCGCCTGCGGCGGATGTCCGGGTCCGGGATGTCCGGGTCCGGGACGTGGCGCGTGGTAACGTCAGCCGCCGTGTCACGCCGCACGGTCGAGATCGCGGGAAGGATCGTCGCGATCGTCGCCCTCCTGCTCATCCTGGCGAACGCGACCCTCGTCGACCGCGTGCCGCCCAGCGTGCAGTCCATCACCCTCGGGCGCACGGCCGGTGATGCGCACGTCGGCCTGACGCACACGGCGATCGACGTCGAGTTCAGCAAGGCCGTCGACCAGTCGTCGGCGCAGCTGCACTTCCGCATCGTGCCCCAGGTCCAGGGCGCCTTCGCCTGGGACGGGTCGCGGACGATGATCTTCACCCCGAACCAGAAGCTCCCGGCGCAGACGCAGTTCACCGTCACGATCGAGGCGGGCTTCCGAGACGTGCACGGCAACGTCGCGAACGGAGGACCGACGACGTTCACGTTCCGGACGATCGGGCCGCCGGTGCTGTCGTCCAGCAGCCCCGCGAACGGAGCCACCGACGTCCCCGTCGACACGCCGATTGCCCTGACGTTCGATCGCCTGATGGACATCGGCAAGACCGGCGCGGCCATCAGCGTCTCGCCGAGCGTCGCGCTCAAGGAGGCGTGGAGCGGTGCCACTGTCAGCCTCACGCCCACGACGCAGCTCGCGTACGGGACGGTGTACACCGTCACGGTGTCGACCGCCGCGGTGGACACCGACGGCAACTCGCCGGCACGACCCATCGTCGTGACGTTCACCACGGTCCGCGCCGGCCTCAGCGTGTCCCAGGTGGTCCCGTCCGACGGATCCGCCGGAGCGCCCGTCGACGGCTCGATCGCGATGGTCTTCGACGGTCCCGTCGACCCGACGAGCGTGGCGTCACTCGTCCGGGTCACGCCGCCTGCCCCGGGCCAGGTCAGCGTCCAATCGATCCCGTCCGACGTCCCCGGGCAGACGCCCCCGCAGTCGGTCGTCGTGTACCGGCCCTCCGCCGCGCTCGCGCCGCACACCACGTACACCGTGCAGCTGCTCGACGGCGCGAAGCGCGCGGGCGATCCGCAGATGGTGGCGGCGGGACGGACCTGGTCGTTCACGACGGGCACCCCCGCCGAGTCGCTCCAGAACCAGGTGCTGTTCCTCTCGGCGCGCACGGGCGTCCAGAACCTCTGGGCGATGAACCCCGACGGCACGAATGCGCGCCAGGTCACGGATGCGCTCGCGACTGTGACCGCCTACGACGTGACCGCCGACGGGCAGCGCGTCGTCTACGCCTCGGCCGGCCACGTGTACACGTTCACGCTGGGCAGCCCGTCCCCGACCGACCTCACCCCCGGCGATTCGTGGGACTACGCTCCGCGACTGGTGCCCGACGGATCCGGCGTGATCGTGGGGCGGCGCGACCGGGCCACGGGCGCCGACCGCGGGTGGTGGCTGCTCCCGATCGAGTCGAACCAGCAGCCGCGGCAGCTCGTCCCCGGCGGCGCACCGCCCACCGGCTCGAGCGCGTCGACCGCGGATCCGCTCGCGGCCCCCACTCCCGATGCCTGGACCCCCACGTCCGCGGTCTCCTCGGACGGCAGCACGGCCGTCGTCACCGGCTCCGGCGGCGCGATCGTTCGCGTCAGCCTCTCGTCGGGCAAGGCCGCCGACACCGGCCTCCGCGCGCCGACGGGACCGATGCAGTGGTCCGACGTCGAGCACGGGTTCGTCGCGGACGCCACGCGACAGGGCGAGGCCTCGCCCGCCGTCTGGGTCATTCCGCTCGACGGCCCGCCCTTCACGATGTCCGTCTCGGGCGGCGGCCCCTGGACGTCGGTCGCGCCACAGGCCGCGCTCGCGTGGCTCGGTGGTCGGGCGGTGCAGCACGTCACGTTCGAGCCGCGCGACGGCCGCGCGCCCCAGCCCCTCACGACCGGGCCGGACCTCAGCGACCGCCAGCCGTCGTTCTCGCCCGCAGGCGACGTCGTGGTCTTCGTCCGGATACCCGCGGCGGGCGGTCCGAGTGCCGGGATCTGGGCCGTCGGCACGAATGGCGCGAACCTCCGCGAGCTCGCCCCCGACGGGACGCAGCCCCACTGGCTGCCGTAGCGACCTCGCGCGCTGCCGTGCCGCGCGGGCGGGGTGGGCAGCCCGCGCCATCCGCCCGCTCCAGGCCGCATAGCCGCGCGAATATGCAATGGATCACCGGCGGCGTGCGGAGCCCGTGCTACACTTCCGTGCGCCGAACCAGCGTCCCTCCCCGGAGCATGACCGGGGCTTTTCATGTGTACCGGAGGCGTGATCCGACGTGAGCGGACTTGCGGGCGTCATGCCCTGGCTCATCCCGATCGCCGTCGTGGCGACGGTCCTGTTCGCGCTGTACCTCGCGCGCGACGTGCTGGCCCATGACACCGGGACGCAGGCGATGCAGGACGTGGCGGGCACGATCTTCGAGGGGGCAGTCGCGTTCATCCGCCGCCAGTACACGACGATCGCGATCCTGGCCGTCGTCGTCGCCGTGGTCATCGCCGTGATCATCGGGCTCGTCGAGACCAAGCAGGTCTCGGACACCAACATCTACGGGATGGACCTGGGCATCCGCACCGGCGTGGCGTTTCTCGTCGGCGCGGCGTGCTCGATGGCTGCCGGGATCATCGGCATGTACGTCAGCGTGAAGTCCAACGTGCGCACCGCGGCCGCGGCGCGCCGCAGCCTCGTCGAGGCCGTCAAGGTCGCCATGCGCGGCGGCGCCGTCTCCGGCTTCCTCGTCGTCGCGCTGTCGCTCGCCGGCGTGTGGGCGATGTTCGTCGTCTACGGCGGTTTCAGCCACCCCGAGGAGGCGCCGTTCCTCATCGTCGGCTACGGCTTCGGCGCTTCCTTCGTCGCGCTCTTCGCCCAGCTCGGCGGCGGGATCTACACGAAGGCCGCCGACGTCGGGTCCGACCTCGTGGGCAAGGTCGAGGCCGGCATCCCCGAGGACGATCCGCGGAACGCGGGCGTCATCGCGGACCTGGTCGGCGACAACGTCGGGGACTGCGCGGGCCGCGGCGCCGACCTGTTCGAGTCGACGGCGGTCGAGAACATCGGCGCGATGATCCTCTCGGTGGGGATCTATGCAGTGGCCGTCAAGGCCGGCTGGCCGAACCCTGAGTCCTGGATCTTCTTCCCGCTCGTGGTCCGCGCCTTCGGCCTCCTCGCCACCATCATCAGCATCTACACCCTCGGCGGCCGCGAGGACGAGGACCCGATGAACATCCTCAACCGCGGCTACTGGCTCACGACGGGCCTGAGCGCGGTCGGGATGCTGATCGTCACCTACGTCATGATGCAGACGGGCAACCAGTCAGGCGTCGCGGGGATCGCCACCTGGCTGTGGTTCTTCGGCGCCGGGCTTGTCGGCCTGGTCACCAGCATCGCCTTCGTGTACATCACGCAGTACTACACCGCGGGCTCGTTCCGGCCGGTGCGCGAGATCGCCGAGGCGTCCCGCACCGGCCCCGCGACCAACATCATCGCGGGAACCGCCGTCGGGTTCGAGACCACCTTCGCCACGGCCGTCGTCATCGGCATCGCGCTGCTGCTGAGCCACTGGCTCGGTTCGCAGGCCAACCTCCTCAACGCGCAGGGCCAGAACATCGGCGGCATCTTCGGGACGGCCGTGGCCACCATGGGCATGCTCATGACCTGCGCGTACGTGCTGGCCATGGACACCTTCGGACCGATCACGGACAACGCGGGTGGCATCGCCGAGTTCTCTCGCAGCGAGGCCGGCGCGCGCGAGATCACCGATCGGCTCGACGCGGTGGGCAACACCACCAAGGCGCTCACCAAGGGTTACGCCATCGCGTCCGCGTCGCTGGCCGCGTTCCTTCTCTTCAGCGCGTACATCGACAAGATCAACCTCATCCTGTCGCGCCAGATCGCCGCGGGCAAGCCGGGCGTGCAGCTGATGACGTCGGTGGACATGTCGAACATCGGCGTCTTCGTGGCGGCCCTGATCGCGGCCATGCTCGTCTACTTCTTCAGCTCGCTGGCGATCCGCGCAGTGGGCACCACGGCCCAGTCGATCATCGTCGAGGTGCGGCGCCAGTTCCGCGAGATGCCCGGCATCATGGACTACACGCAGCGCCCCGACTACGCCAGGGTCGTCGACATCACGACGCGCGCCGCCCTCCGCGAGATGGTGGCGCCCGGCGCCGTTGCCGTCGCCACGCCGATCATCGTGGGCCTCCTGCTGGGCTACCAGGCGGCCGCCGGCCTCCTCATGGTGGGCACGATCGCCGGCGTCATGCTGGCTTCGGTCCTCAACAACGGCGGTGGTGCCTGGGACAACGCGAAGAAGTACATCGAGTCGGGCCACCTCGTCGACCCCGACGGGACGGTGCAGGGCAAGCGGACCCCGGCCCACGCGGCGGCGGTCGTGGGCGACACCGTCGGCGACCCGTTCAAGGACACCGCCGGGCCGTCCCTGCACGTGCTCGTCAAGCTGCTGGCCACGCTGACCCTGGTCTTCGCGCCGCTCTTCATCCGCTAGTCCGGATCGGCCCCCTCGCCGGGGCCGCACCGCTGGCCCGTTCCGGGCCGCGAGCCGAGCCGCCCGGGCGGTTCCTCACGCGGCCCCCAAGTCGGAGTCGGCATGTCGCTCGCGCTGCAGGCGCTCGTCATCGGGATCGTGCAGGGGCTCACCGAGTTCCTGCCGGTCTCGTCGTCGGCGCACCTGATCGTCCTGCCCGAGATGCTGGGCTGGAAGGACCCGTTCCTGAACAGCGCGAGCTTCGACGTGATGCTGCACGCCGGCACGCTCGTCGCGCTGCTCGTCTACTTCTGGCGCGATCTCGTCTCGCTGCTGGCGGCGTGGCTCGAGTCGATCCGCGACCGTCGCATCGGGGACGACCGGGACCGCCGGCTTGCGTGGCTCATCGTCGTCACGATGATCCCCGGCGCGCTGCTCGGCGTCGCGCTCGAGAGCTTCTTCGACACATTCTTCCGCGAGCACATCATCCTCGTCGCCGTCTTCCTGGCGCTCGGCGCCGGGATCCTCTGGCTGGCCGAGCAGCTCGCGCTGCTGCGTCGCGACCTCGACAACGTCAACCTGAGCGACGCGATCGTCATCGGCGTCGCCCAGGCGTTCGCGCTGTTCCCGGGGTTCAGCCGCTCCGGGATGACGATCGCCGCCGGGCTCTACACCGGGCTCACGCGCGAGGCGGCCGCGCGGTTCTCGTTCCTGATGGGCACGCCGATCATCGCCGGGGCCGCCGCCTGGAAGGCTCGCGAACTCCTGCACGCCGGGCTGCCGTCGGCCGACATCGTCGCGCTCGGCGCCGGGATGATCGGCGCCGCGATTGCGGGGCTGCTCGCGATCGCGTTCCTCCTCGCGTACCTCCGCCGGAACACCACCGCCCCGTTCATCGCCGAGCGGCTCGTGCTGGCCGGGCTGGTCGTCGTGTTCGTCCTGGCGCGGTAGGGCCGCGCCGCCTGGCCGGTTCCGGGGACGCTCGTGGAGGTCATGAAGCAGCTCCGGCACGGGGCGATCCGCGACCTGCTCGCGCAGCGCGACGTGCGGACCCAGCAGGAGCTGGCGGCGGCGCTGCGGGAGCGGGGCTTTCGGGCGACCCAGGCCACGATCAGCCGCGACGTGGGCGAGCTGGGGCTCGTCAAGGTCCACCGCCACGGGCTGTACGTCTATGCGCTGCCGGCGCGTGTCCCGGAAGCCGAGCCCACCGCGGAGGAGCGCCTGGGGAACCTCCTGCGCGCACTGCCCGTCGACGTCCGCGAGTCGGGACTGCTGCTCGTCGTCCGGACCCTGTCGGGCAGCGCGCACGCGATCGCGAACGCGCTCGACCGCACGCACTGGCCGGAGGTCGTGGGGTCGATCGCGGGCGACGACACCTTGTTCGTCGCCTGCACCGACCGCACGTCGCTGCACCGCGCCCGGCGGCGCCTGCTCCGGCTCATGGAGCTGCCGGAGCCGGCTCGGCCCGGGCGTACGCGGGCCGGGTCCGGGCGTCCACCGGCCCGGCCCGGACGTGCGCCGGCTCGTCGCGACGCATCGCTTTGACACCCGCGCTCGCGGCGCCCTACAATCCGGGACCAGCCGAACTCCTGACCGCGCGACGCTCGTGCGCGGCGGGGGTTCTTTCTGTTGATCGACTGCCGTCGCAGTCTCACTGGAGCGATCCGTGAACAACAAGCCCGACTACCTGACGCGCGATGGGCTCGAGAAGCTGCGAGCAGAGCTCGACCAGCTCGTGAACGTCCGACGTGCGGAGGTCGCGGCCCGGATCCACGACGCGAAGGAACACGGCGACCTCGCCGAGAACGCCGAGTACGAGGACGCGAAGAACGAGCAGGCGTTCGTCGAGGGTCGCATCCAGACGCTCGAGGCGCTGATCCGGAACGCCGTGCTCATCGACGAGAACCAGTCGTCGGACCACGTCCAGATCGGATCGACCGTCGTCGTGGATTCCCCCGACGGGAAGGAGTCCTTCCACATCGTCGGGTCGGCCGAGGCCGATCCGGGTGCGGGCCGCATATCGAACGAGTCGCCGGTCGGTCGTGCCCTGCTCGGACACAAGAAGGGCGACAAGGTCGTGGTTCACGTCCCGAGCGGCGACTTCACGTACAAGATCGTGAGCATCGGCTGACGCGGTCCGCGGCAGCCGTTCGGAGCGTCGTCGCGCCGGGCGACGACGGGTCGCCGGCGCGCGCCGGCAGGGGGCAGCGTGTACTGGGCGGATGAGCTCGCGGCCCGCCTGAGCGGCCCGCAGGTCGTCAACGACTCGAAGACCCCGTCGGGAACCGTGCACATCGGGAGCCTGCGCGGCCCCGTCGTGCTCGACGCGATCTGGCGGGCGCTTCGGGAACGCGGCCTCGAGGCGCGGCTCCTCTACGGGGTCGACGACATGGACCCCATGGATGCGCAGGCGCTGCTCACGCCGGATGCCGTCGAGCGCTACATGGGCGTCCCCCTCGCCCGGGTGCCCGCGCCAGAGGGCAGCACGGCGCCCAGCTACGCCCGGCACTTCGCCGGCCTGTTCCTCGACACGTTCGCCGGCGTCGGGATCCATCCCGAGACGTACTGGATGAGCGAGATCTATCCCACTGGCGCGGTGGACGAGTACATCCGGACGGCGCTCGACCGGGCGGATCGCGTCCGGGAGATCTATCGCCGCGTCGCGAACGTGCAGCACCCGGCGGACTGGCTGCCCGTCAGCGTCGTCTGCGAGAACTGCGGCAAGGTCGGGACGACGATCGCGACGAAGTGGGACGGCGAGCGAGTGTTCTACGAGTGCCGGCCCGGCCTGGTCGAGTGGGCGCGCGGCTGCGGCCACTCGGGGTGGGTGTCGCCGTTCGGGGGCCGGGCCAAGCTGCCCTGGAACCTCGAGTGGGCGGCGCAGTGGGGCATCCTCGGCGTCACGATCGAGCCCAACGGCAAGGATCTCGCGACCGCGGGCGGGTCGCGCGACCGGTCCGACGCGATCTCGCGGGAAGTCTTCGAACGCGAGCCGCCGATCAACCTCCCGTACGAGTTTCTCAACATCGCCGGGAAGAAGATGAGCACGAGCAAGGGGAGGGGTGCGGCGGCCCACACGATGGTCGACCTGCTGCCGCCCGAGCTCGTCCGGTTCCTGTTCCTGCGCTACCGGCCGAGCCACGCGATCGATTTCGACCCCGCCGGCGACACGATCCCGCGCCTGTTCGACGAGTTCGATCGGGTCGCGGCGGCGGTGTCCGGGCGGGCGGTCAAGGGCGAGCTGCCCCCCGATCACGACCGGATCTTCGCGATGAGCCTGCTCGAGCCCGGCGCGGAGGTGGCTGCCGAAGCCGCCCGCTTCCGGCCGAACTTCTCGCAGGTCGCGATGCTGGCCCAGCTCCCGGGCGCGGACCTCGAGCGCCGGATCGAGGCCGAGAAGGGCGAGCCGCTCGACCTGCCGGAGCAGGTGATCCTGGCCGATCGGCTGAAGGCGGCCCACGCGTGGCTCGACGGCTACGCGCCCGACCGCGCCCGGATCGCGGTGCGCGACGAGCTGCCCATGGAGGCGCGGCACGCCCTGGCCGACGATCAGCGGGCGTTCCTCGGGGCGCTCGCGCAGTCGGCGGCGGTGGCCCGACCGACGACCGGCGATGCGTGGCAGGACCTTCTGTTCCGGGTCACCGAGGAGGCCGCGCTGCCGGCATCACGCGCGTTCTCAGCGGTCTACCTCGCGTTCATCGCGCGGACGAACGGTCCGCGCGCGGGGTGGTTGCTGGCCGCTCTCGATCGGGAGTTCGTGCAGGAGCGGCTGCGCGAGGCCGCGGGATGGCCGCCCCAACCGGAGAGCCCCGCGCCGGAGGACGGAGCCGCCACGACGACGCCGGGCGCCGACGGCGAATCGCCGACCCGGACGACGGAGACGACGGAATGAGCATCGGCGTGCAGCGGCTGCGGGAGGACGCCGAGCGCGTCCGGCAGGGCGCGATCGACAAGGGCGAGGACCCCGCCGTCGTCGACGCGGCGCTCGAGCTCGACGCGCGCCGGCGGTCGCTGCAGGGCGAGGGCGACGCGCTCCGCGCCGAGCGGAACACCGTCTCGAAGCGGATCGGCGACGCGATCCGCGGCGGCGCGGCGCCACAGGGGCCGGAGGTCGCGGCGCTGCGCGACGCGTCGACCCGTGCAGGCCTCCGGATCGCCGAGATCGACCGCGAACTGACGGACGTCGAGGCCCAGCTCGAGGACGCGCTGCTGCGCATCCCGAACCCGGCGGACCGCGACGTGCCGGTGGGCGGCGAGGAGGACAGCGTCATCGTCCGGACGTGGGGCGAGCCGGCACCGCACGACGAGCCGCGCGGCGGCGGAGCGGACGGCTCGGGACCGTGGACGCGGCGGCCGCACTGGGAGGTCGGCGAGGCGCTCGGCATGCTCGACCTGGCGGCCGGCGCCAAGGTGACGGGCTCGGGGTTCCCGGTGTACCGCGCGGCGGGCGCCGCGCTCGAGCGGGCGCTGATCGACTGGTTCATCGGGATCCACACGCGCGAGCACGGCATGACCGAGGTGTGGCCGCCGGCGCTCGTGAACACGGCGTCGGCGCGCGGGACCGGCCAGATCCCGGACAAGGAAGACCTCATGTACGTCGTGACGCGGGACGACCTCTACCTGGTCCCGACGGCGGAGGTCCCCGTCACGAACATCCACCGCGACGAGATCATCGAGGCCGACGCCTTGCCGATCCGGTACTGCGCCTACACGCCGTGCTTCCGGCGCGAGGCGGGGGCCGCCGGCAAGGACACGCGCGGGATCCTGCGCGTCCACCAGTTCGACAAGGTCGAGATGGTGCTGTTCGAGCGGCCGGCCGACTCGGGCGAGGCGCTCGAGTGGCTCACGCGGGCCGCCGAGACGCTCCTGCAGCGGCTCGGGCTGGCGTACCGCGTCAAGCTCATGGCGACCGGCGACATGGGGTTCGTGCAGGCGAAGAAGTACGACCTCGAGGTCTGGGCGCCGGGCGTCGAGCGCTGGCTCGAGGTCAGCTCGGTGTCGAACTTCCGCGACTACCAGGCACGCCGGATGAACATCCGGTGGCGGCCGGAGCCCGGCGCGCGGCCGGAGATCCTGCACACGCTCAACGGATCGGGGCTCGCGCTCGCGCGAACCTGGGCGGCGATCCTCGAGGTGTACCAGCAGGCCGACGGGTCGGTGGTGGTGCCGGACGTCCTCCGGCCGTTCCTCGGGGACCGCGTCACGCGCTGAGGGTCGGAGAGCCCGGTCACGATCACGGTCACGGCAAGCGGCGGCGGTTGCACGGCGACGTCCACGGTCTCGCTGGCCGCCCCCGCCAGCCCGGCGCCCTGAAGTCGGACGCGTCCCATTGAACCCCGGGCATCGCTCGCACGTCTGGACAGGTGAGGGACGCGGGGACCCGTCGACGACGAGGGACGAGGTGGACGCACAGGTGGCGGAGCGATCGACGCCGGGAGGCGGATCGGGACTCGGGCCGCCGCATGTCCCGGAACCGCCGCGTGCCGCGCCGGTCGACCGCGTCGCACGCCGGCTCGTGCACGTGACCGACGACGCACCGTTCGCCGGCGCCACGCTGGCCGACCGCATCGAGGCCCGGTTGCCGGCGAGCTACCGCCTCGCGGCGCTCGTCCTCGGCGACCGGGACGAGGCCGAGGATGCGACCCACGAAGCGATCCTGTCGGCCTGGTCGAGGATCGGCACCCTTCGCGACCTCCTGGCGTTCGACGCGTGGTTCGACCGGATTCTCGTCAACACCTGCCGAGACCGGCTGCGGCATCGGCGCGTCCTGCGGTTGGTCGACCTCGAGGCGGCCGACGACGCGCCTACGCCCGACGAGTTCGC
>JAKAAV010000428.1 GCA_021802185.1 Chloroflexota bacterium
CGACCTGCGCGCCGCCCCGAGCCGCGGCGGTCCCGGGGGGTCGGGCGGCGCGGGCGGCGATGGAGCCCGACGACGAGGTCAGAACCTCCCGAGCCAGTGCAGGATGTTCCGGGTCAGACGCCCGAAGCCCGACGGCACGCGGTGTTCGGAGCCCCACGCGGGATCGAGCGCCCAGCCCCAGTAGAACGTACCCGAACTGAACACGCGTCCACCGCTCGGGAGATTCCGCCAGACGGCGTTGGCCGTGACGACGTAGCCCCGCCCGGGAATCGCGACGGACGACGCGAACTCGTGGTCGAACCGGCCGGCGAGCGGTCCCCAGTACCGCGCGTCGTTCACGACCGCGTCGACCTCACCGCCCGCGATGAACCCCAACGACGCTCCGGCCTGCAGTCCGCTGCCGTAGAGCAGGCCCGATTGCAGCGCGTCCGCGGACAGGGTGTAGCGGCCGAGCACGGTCGCGATCCCGTTGTAGGTGACGCCGGAGATGCGCTGGGCCGCGAACGCCCCGAGGTACGGTCCCGACCGAGGCAGATCCCAGAGGATCGGGATCGTGCCGGCGGTCTCGTCCGCCGCGTCGCTCGACGTCGCGCCGGGTGCGGGCGACGGCACGGCAGAGGTCGGCACGGCAGGCGACGGCACGGCAGAGGTCGGCACGGCAGAGGTCGGCAGGGCCGGGCTCGCCGACACGCCGGGCGCGGGGGTGGCGCCGGCCCGACCGCCGGCTGCGACCGGCGACGGGAGCGGCCCCGTCTTGTACACGATCATGTCACGCGGTCCGTCGACGGTCGGATGCGCGAACTCCACCGGCCAGAAGCCCGTGTCCGCCGCGAGCATGGCGAGCCCCATGTCGCCCACCTGGTTCACGTGGTGGTCGAGCCACTCGAAGAGCTTGACGCCCCAGTACTCGTCGTGCCCGTTGAACACGACGACCCGCGGGAGTGGCTGCGCGGCCGGATCCACCGACAGGTCGTAGTCGGTCGTGAACGCGACGTCGAGGTTCTGGCGCAGGATCCACGAGACGAACGGCAGCTCGAGGAAGAAGAGCTGACCGGCGCCCCCGTTGCCCAGGTATGGTCGATCAAAGCTCACGCCGTAGGCACGCGTGACGCCCACCGCCGGCTCCCCGACGTTCGTCCAGTACACGCTCGATCCGCCCCACCGGTTGTACGCCTGCCAGTCCATCGCACTCGAGACGACGAGCACCGCGTGGGCCTTCGGGCTGCGCACGACGAACGGGATGTACGACTGGACGCCCTGGCTGCTGTCGAGCCTGACGAGGTAGATGCCGCTTGACCACGTCCGCGGGATCGTGTAGCTGACGCCGAACCGCCACTGAGCAGCCACGAGCTTCGTGACGGGATCGACATAGGGCCGTCCCTGCCGCATCCCGCGCAGGTTGCGCAGCTGGGCGACCTGGACGAAGGGTCCGGCGACCGGGGCCTTGCCCGACACGAGCCAGATCGTCAGGTCGAACCGCGGCGCGGACGTGTTGACGGCGAGCCGCAGGACGTCGCCCGGCAGGTACGACGGCCGCGACGCATACCCCTCGAGCACGACCGATCCGTGCGGTCGCGAACGGATCTGCCATGGCTGCGATCCCGCCCACCGGAACTCGGGGCGCGCGTAGCTCATGGTGTCGGACGAGAGCTGGACGGGCGACGGGGCAGGAGCGGCCTCGGTCGGCGTCGCCGCCTCGGCGCCCAGGATCCCGAGCAGGGGCTTCGGGAACGCATGCGGGTTCAGCGTCAACAGCGCCGACGTCCCGAGGACGGCCGTCGCCAGCACGACGGCAATGAGCACCGGAAGCCTGCGCTGACTCTGCGTGAACCCGCCGTTCATGGCGAACAGACTACGGGTTTCCCCGGAATCGCATGACATGGGTCTGCAACACGACGAGGAGCGTCTGAAAGGGCGCCGAGAGGCGGGCCGAAGCCCGCCCCTCGCTCGTGGCTGTCGCCGCGTGCTGCTCGCGCAGCCGGCGTGCCTGCCTTGCCGCGATCAGTAGGCGATGACGGTGTCGATCTGGCTCCAGTAGCTGTTGGCGTTGACCGGGGTGGGGTTCGCGACGGCGCGGACCTGCCAGGTCCCCGGCGACCCGAACCGCCACGTCCAGCTGGCCTTGCCGTACGCGTCGATGTACACGTCACGCCTGCCGCTGTAGACGAGGTGTCCCGCGCGGTAGAGCTTGAACGTGAACGTGACCTTGGCCTTGACGGGAAGGTCGGCGCGCGCCGGCCGCACGGTCGTCGTGAACGTCATCGACGAACCGGTCCGGACGGTGAACGCGCCCGACCTGATCGGCCGGAGCAGCGCGATCTGCCGGACGACGACCCGGACGGTGTTGCTGTACGCCGCGCTGAGGTCCACGGTGCCCGCGAACATGACGCGGTAGTAGTAGTTGCGATCGGGCGTCAACGTGAACGTCGCGGTGCCGGAGGCGTTGGTCGACGTCGGCACGTTGATGTCGGGGACCGCCGCCCAGTCGAGGTTGTTGATGCTCCGCTGGAGCACGAAGGGCTTGTTCGCGCCGTTCAGGCCGAATTGGACGGTCAGCGTCACGGGCTTGGCCCAGATGATGGCCATCGCGCTCGTGGAGAGCGTGATCGTGGCCTGCGGCGCGACGACCGTGAACGGATTGGTCG
>JAKAAV010000429.1 GCA_021802185.1 Chloroflexota bacterium
GGACGAGCCCGAGGTCGTCGAGGACCATCGGCCGGACGTTGAAGATGAACGTCTTGGTCTCGTCGAGCGCGTGCTGGACGACGCCGACGAGGGCCGCGGCCTCCCGGACGGCGGCCGCCGGATCCGACTGGACGAGCCGCTCGACGATCTGGGCCTGGAGGACGATGTTCGCCAGGCTCTGCGCCGGCCCGTCGTGCATCGCCCGCGCGATGTCGCGGCGCATGTCCTCCTGCGCGGCGAGGATGGCGCGCGAGACCTGGGCCGGGACAGCGGTGAGGGCGCCATCGGACCCCGAGTGTGCGGGCTGCGGCGCCCACTCCACGGCGGCGCGCAGCGCCGGCACGAGCGCCGCGAGGTGGTCCCGATACCGGGCGAGCGCCCGTTGCTTCCCGGCCAGCACGTCGACCTGAGCGTCCATCGTCGACGCGCGCCGAGTCACCGTGAGGAGCTGGGTCATCGCCTCGCGCAGTTCGCCCGGATCGACGTCCCTGCGTGACTGCATTGTCGCGAGGCGGTCAGCGAGCTGGACGCGGCGCTGCTCGTGCCGGGTCGCCTCGGTCCGGGCCTGCTGCTCGAGCATCTCGATCTCGCCGAGCTCGACGCCGAGCCGCTCGACGTGGTGCTCGGCATCGGCCAGCGCCGCGGCGACCTGCCCGGCGTCGGCCAGCGCCGCGGCGACCTGCCCGGCGTCGGCCGACGGCGTCGCCGGGGCGTGCTCCGCCGGCGTCTGCTCCGGCACGGGTGCGTCGGGCCCCCCGGGCGCCGGCCCAGGCCCTGGCTGGGCCGCCGGGGGTACCGTCACGTCAGTCCTCCGGGATCCGGATCCAGCCCTGCCGCATCGCGTACACGACGGCCTGCGTCCGATCGTTCACGGAGAGCTTGCGCAGGATGCTGCTCATGTGGTTCTTCACGGTCTGCTCGCTGATCGAGAGCTGGAAGGCCACCTGCTTGTTGGTCATCCCCTGCGCGATGTTGTCGAGGATCTCGACCTCGCGCGGCGAGAGCGGCGCGAAGATCGGCTGCGATTCCTGGCCGTAGATCGCGAGCTCGCGAAATTCCTTCAGGACCCGGCTCGCGACGGCCGGTCGCGAGAACACCTTGTCGTTGATGAGGTACTCGCCTGACCCGACGCGGCGGATGATCGCGACGAGGTCCTCGGGGGCGACGTCCTTGAGGATGAATGCGGCGGCGCCGGCCTTGATCGCGTCGAACAGCGCGTCCTCGTCCTCGTTCTGCGCGAGCACGATCACCGCGGCGCTCGGGAGCGCCCGCTTGATCCGCGCCGTGGCCTCGATGCCGCCGGGCGAGGGGAGCGAGAGGTCCATCAGGACGATGTCGGGCGCGAGCGCGTCGGCGACGTCGATCGCGTGCTGGGCGTCCTCTGACTCGCCGACGACCTCCATGTCGGCCTGTTGCTCGAGCGCGTTGCGCACGCCGAGCCGGAAGAACGGGTGGTCGTCGACGAGCAGTACCTTGATCATCGTCCCTCCACGGCGGTCGGGAGCAGACCGCCTCCGGTCCTGTCCCTCGTGGGCCCCTGGCATCGCCCTACCTCCTGTCGGCCCCCGCCGGGATCGTAACGCACACGCGGGTGCCCGCCGAGGGTTTCGACGACACCTCGACCGTCGCGCCGATGAGTTCGGCCCGCTCCCGCATGAACCGCAGCCCGAAGCTGCGCCTGGAGCCGTCGGCCGCGAGGGCAGGGTCGAATCCGCGCCCGTCGTCCGCGATCTCCAGCACCCAGTCGCCGTCGGAGTCGACGCGCGTCTTGATCCCGACGCGCCCGGCGGCGGCGTGGCGGCGCACGTTCTGGAGCGCCTCCTGCGTGATCCGCAGCACGACGGTCTGCTGGGTGTCCCCCAGGCGTTCGGCCGGCGCGCCGAGGTCGAGCTCGACGCTCACACCCGTCGACGCCTCGAGCGCGCTCGCGTGGTCGCGGATCGCGCCGTACAGGCCGACCTCGTCGAGGAGCGGCGGCCGGAGCTGCGTGATGAACGCGCGCACGTCGCCCAGCTCGCGCCGGAGCAGGTCGCGCAGGTAGTGGATCTCCGCGCGCGCCCCCGCCGGATCGCGGTCGAGCTGGCGCTCGATGAGTTCCACCTGGAAGATCGCGTTGGCCAGCGCCTGCGCGGGCCCGTCGTGCACTTCCTGGGCCAGGCGCTGCCGCTCGGACTCACGCGCCTCGATGATCCGCATCTGGACGTCCGTGCTCGCGACACCGGGCGCCGGCTCGCCGACCAGGCTGCCGTCCCCCTGCTGCAGGAAGAGCCAGGCCCGTTCGAAGTGCGTGATGAGCAGCTCGAGCTTCGCCTGCTCGAGCTGTCGCCGGCCGAGCTCCTCCGTGGTCGACTCGACCGCCAGCTGCAGGTCGGCCCGGCGCATCTCGCCATCGGCGGGCGCCTCGCCCTCGCCCCCGACCACCGCGCCGACGGGCTCGAGCGCCTCGAGCGCCTCGAGCTCCTCGCGCTGCCGGCGCCGTGTCGCCAGCAGGTCGGCGTATCCCTCGCGGTAGCGCGTCGCGAGCGACCGGAGCTGGTTCGCGCCATAGCTGACCAGCTGCTTCGCCTCGGCGTAGAGCTGGTCCAGGCGCGCTCCCCCTCGATCGGACGCGCTGTCC
>JAKAAV010000430.1 GCA_021802185.1 Chloroflexota bacterium
GAGGCCCGCCCCAGCGGCAGTCGTGGGTGGAAGAGCGGACGCCTGTGGCGCGGCGGACGCGACGGCGGGAGCGAGAACCGCCGGGGTCGACGCGGCCAGGCGTGCGCCGACCCACGTCGCGGTCACCGGTGCGGTCTGGACGACAGGTGGCACCGCGGCCAGCGTCCCCGGCGGAGAGACCGCCGCGAAGGCCGTGCCGGCGCCCAGCACGGCTGCCACGACGACGAGGGCGCGGGCGGAGGAGCGGCGCCGTGACAGCAGTTCCGAGATCACGTCGGGCGATGCTAGCACCGGAGCTCCGTGCGGCCGCCCGGGCTGTGGTTGCGGCGGCCGCCCCGGCGCGTGCGGCTCGTGGCAGATCGCCGGGGAGGGGAGGACCAACGGGCGCCGAGGAGCCGGGGAGCGGACGCGCCGCGCCGCGACACAGGGCCGACGAACCGAGCCGGCATGTGGCCCGCGTGCGCGTGGCGCAGCGGGCCGAAACCAGTCGACGGGCACGGAACCGCCCGAAGGAACCTCCGCGAACTCACATGGGCGTTGATGTCATCGCCGCCGTTAGTGATCGCTCCTGGCCCCTTCGGGCTGTTGACACGCTAGGCGGGCGCCGTCGGGAGCGTCAACGGAGTTGTCCACCATCGGCTCGTCAATACCAGCGAGTTATCCACAATCGTCCACATTCATCCACATTGAGCCACCGCTCATGCCGTTGACGACGATTCGAGCGGGTGTCACCGAGCGAGTTCCAGCCTGTGAGCGAGTTCCAGCCCGGCCCGAAGTCCGACGGGCTGCAGGGCGAGGCCGAGCCGTCAGAGCGGGCGGCCCGTCTGCGGGTCGAACGCGGCGAGCCGGCCGTCGTAGCTGGTGAGGACGAGCCTTCCCCCGACGATGTCCGCGCCGGCGACGACGTCGGTGTGCGCGAGCCGCCAGGCGACGGAACCGCCGGCGCCCACCGCGACCGTGTCGATCTCCGACTGGACCAGCACGTGGTCGAGGCGCGCGCTCCCGAGCACGTCGAGGATCGGCGTCCCCGACTCGCGCGACCAGCGCAGCTCGCCCGTCCGGGCGACCAGCCCGTACGCCCGGAACCCGTACTTCGCGACGAGCAGGCCGGGGACGTCCCAGAAGAACGCCGTGGGGCCGTCGAAGATGGGGGACGCGAGGCGCGCGGTCCACGTGCCGGCCGGCGACTCCACCCGCATCTCGGCGCGGCACAGACGGTCCGGAGTCTCCGACACGAGCGGACCGTGATCGAAGAGCCTTCCGCCGGTCTCGGAGAGGGCGAAGACCTCGTTCGCCCGATCCGTCCCGGCCCACCTGAACCGGACGGTCAGCCCGCCGGGATAGCGGACGGTCGACCGATGGACGTCGGCGTCATCCACGTCAGGGCAGGGTTCCCGGAGTCTCGAGGCCGCCCGACCCCGTGTCCGACCTCGCCGCGGGCTCGGCTCCGTCCGGCTCGGTGACGATCGGGGCGACGACGGCGTTCGACAACATGCGAAGCGTTCCGGGCGATATCGGGAAGACGGTCTGCTGCGTCCCGGCCGCGGCCCAGACGGTCTGGTGCCGGCCGAGCCGAGGGTCCATGACGACGCGCGCCGGCCGGGAGTGCCCGAACGGCGGGATCCCGCCGATCGTGAAGCCCGTCAGGTCGTTCGCCTCCCGGGCCGAGGCTCGACGGACGTTCGGCTCGCCGAGCACCGCGGCCAGCCGCGCGACGTCGACCCGATCGGGACCGGCCGCGAGCGCGACGATCGGCTGGAGCACGCCATCCTCGCGAGGTGCGACGAACACCAGGCTCTTCACGATCTGGGACAGCTCGGCCCCGATCGCCCTCGCGGCGTCGTCGGCCGTGTGCGTGCCCTCGGGGAACGCCCGGATCTCGAGGGCCACGCCCTTCCGGGCCGCGGCCTCCAGGACGCGCTGGGCCGGGGCGGGCAGCGGATCGGGCACGGGCGCGAGTCTATCACCTGGTACCGGCACGGCCGTCGATGCGCGGCGAGCGGGACCGCCGCCCGCGACGGCGCCGGCGCTGGGAGAATGGCCCTCATGCGATTGCTCCCCCACGGCGGCCCGCCCCGCGACGTTCTCCGCGCGATGCGCGACCGGCCGGTCTGGGCGTTCGACTGGGACGGGACGCTGATCGATTCGATCGGCCGCACGGTCGCGACGTACCACCAGATCTTCGCCGAGCTCGAGGTCCCGTTCGACGAGGGGCTGTTCCGGCGCCACTACGCGCCCGACTGGCGCCGGATGTACAGGAGCATGGGGATCGCCGAGGAGCTCTGGCCCCGCATAGACCAGCGCTGGGTAGAGCTCTTCGAGACGGAGGTGTCCGCGCTGGTGCCCGGGGCGGCCGAGGCGCTCGAGTGGCTGGGCGGGCAGGGCCGGCGGCTCGTGCTCGTGACCGCCGGGCACCGGGAGCGGATCGAGCTCGAGTTGCGCGCGACCGGGCTCGAGGGTTGCTTCGAGACGCACGTCTTCGGCAACGAGGTGCCGCACCAGAAGCCGGATCCTGCACCGTTGCTCCTGACGTCCCGCTATCTCGGATTGCCGCCGGACCAGATCATCCTGGTGGCCGACGCCGGCGACGACATGC
>JAKAAV010000431.1 GCA_021802185.1 Chloroflexota bacterium
TCACCCACGCCGTTCGCGGGGCCCGCATCGTCACCCACGCCGTTCGCGGGGCACGCGCCCCCACCAGCCGCGACGCCTGCACCCCCGCCCGCGCCCACGAACGCCACGAACCGGTCGCGGACGAGGCGGTAGTACGCGGCGTAGTCGGCGACCCGAAGGCGCTCGACCGTTCGCGCGCTCCCGCCGAGCGCCACGTGCATCTCGGCCGGCCGCGCGCCCTGGACGCGCTCGAGGAGGTCGGAGTAGACGCAGAGCTGGAGCACGGCCGACGCCTTGACGTGCCGGGCGAGCTTGGTGTCCCAGGCCTCGTAGCTCCACGTGCCCAGCGCGCTCGGGGTGTCGACGCGGCGCAGGAAGTCGGCGAATCCGAGCCAGTACGCGGGCTGCCGAGGGGCGGCAGCCGTGGGGTCGACACCATCCCGCGCTCCCACGCCGTCGCGCGGCTCGGCCGACACCGGCTCGAAGAACGTCGCCTGGTAGATGACGTCGGCGCCGGCCTTCATCGCGGCCAGGGTCTCGGCTGCGCGGCGTCGGAGGTCCGCGCCGCGGTCCGGTCGCGGCGGCTCGGTGGCGTC
The DNA here is from genome assembly GCA_021802185.1 of Chloroflexota bacterium. Lineage (GTDB taxonomy): Bacteria > Chloroflexota > Limnocylindria > Limnocylindrales > CSP1-4 > JAJYNJ01. The sequence goes on from JAKAAV010000431.1 coordinate 576, forward strand.
ACCATGCGCGCGTTGCTCGCCGCCCGCCGGTTCCGGTTCGCCGCCGTGGTCCTTCGCGTGTTGCTCGTTGCCGGTCGGTGCAGGTTCGCCGCCGTGGTCCTTCGCGTGCTTCTCGCCGCCCGCCGGTTCCGGCTCGTCCGCCGCGATCTCGACGATCCGCAGCCCCTGCGCGTGCAGCTCGGCCAGGAACCGCCGCTCGTGCTGGAGGCCGCGCTGCGCGATCCGGTCCAGCTCGGGGTCGGCGCGGTGCGGGCGCTCGACGAGCCCGGCGACCGCGGCCCGCTCGAGGTTGGTCAGGTGCTCGCAGGCGAGGAAGCCGACCAGGTCGGTCGCGGAGTAGACGGGCGCGCCGTCGATCAGCTGCACGGGGCGCCGATACCGGTCGCGCGGGTCGGCCGGAGCCGACAGTCGCAGCGTGCACGAGCCCTGCTCGGCGCTGTCGTGGCCTCAACCCGACGTGTGTCGCGCGTAGCCGTCCCTCCCCCGAAGTTCCCTCGATCCTCGAGGCCTCTACTGTAGCCGCCGGAGTGACAGCTAGGTTGGCACTGCTTGACAGCGTCGGGGGCTCTCTGCGGCTGCGTGGCGGGGCTCGGTCGTGGGCTGGGCGCCGCGCGCCGGCTCTGCTCACGCGGGTGCTGTCCACGCCGGCCCCATCGGGCTCTTCACCGGGCGCGCTCCGGGCTCACCGGGCCCGAGCATGGATCAGGACGACGCGTCGGACCTCTGGCCTCCCGCCGGCCGTTCGAGCGGCGTCACGTCGAGCGCGCGAGCGTCGGACGGCCGCTCGACCGCCGTCAGGCCGAACGGTCCATCGAACAGGATGAGGAACAGGCAGTCCTCGTCGCCCGCGGGTGCATGCCACATCGGGTCCGGCATCGATCGAGCCTCCGATTGCGGCGAAGGGGCCATTCTGCGTCCAAGCGCGTTCGGCCCGACCTGGATGCCCCGATCGCCGACGGCCGCGCGCGTAAGAGGCGGTTGAGCGGCGGGTAAGTGATCGGGACGACGATTGCCGCCGGTGGAGCAGCGCGTGGGAGCGGCGGTACGGGCGGTGCGGCGACGCCGCGGCATGCGCCAGTCGGACGTCGCGAAGTCGGCGGACGTGTCGAGAGCCACCGTGTCGCGCATCGAACGCGGCGACTGGGAGCCGCTGCCGTTCGGGGTGGTCGCGCGTGTCGCCGCCAGGCTCGACATCCGGCTCGACGTGCTGCCGCGCTGGCGCGGAGGCGAGCTCGACCGGCTTTTGAACGCCGGACATTCCGCCATGCATGAGCACGTGGCGCGGATGTTCGAGCAGCGGCCGGCCTGGGAGGTCGTGCCTGAGGCGTCGTTCTCGTTCTACGGCGAGCGTGGCGCCGTCGACGTGCTCGCGTGGCACGCGGCCCGTCGGATGCTGCTCGTGGTCGAGCTCAAGACGTCGATCGTCGATGTCCAGGACCTCCTGGTCACCGTCGATCGGAAGCGCCGGCTCGCGGAACGGATCGGGGCGGAGCACGGCTGGAGGACCAGGGGCGCAGGCACGAGCGCCTGGGTCGCGGTCGCGGGCACGCGGACGAACCGCGCGCGGCTCGCTGCGCACGAGGCGGTGCTGCGCAGGGCGTTCCCGGTCGACGGACGAACCGTGGCGTCGTGGCTCGGCGACCCTGCCGCCCCGATCGCCGCGCTGTCTTTCCTGCAGATTGTCTCGGTGCAGAACGTTAAGTCGAACCGGGGCGGGTCACAGCGGGTGCGAACGGCCGATTCGGGCCAGCGCGGGCCGGGCGGCGTGCGTGGTCGAGCACGATCCGAGGCCGTGTCGGTGCCTGCAGCCGCACCCGGGGGCGAGGTTGAAGGCTCGGATCCGACATAACGCTCCGTACGAGGTCAAATTGCACGAAAGCGGGGCAGGCATCGTGCAGGGCGACTCGGTGGAGAACAGGCTGCATGATCGTGGCGGGGCGGCCGAGCCCAGCGGGGCGGCAACGGGCGGCAGCGGGCGGCAGCGGGGCCAGCGGGGCCAGCGGGCGGCAGCGGGGCCA
>JAKAAV010000432.1 GCA_021802185.1 Chloroflexota bacterium
CTCGCCCTCATCACCACCGCGGTCGTCGTGCTCGCCGCCCTCACGCTCCTCGTGCTGATCGTCCAGAACCTGAACAGCGGCAGCTCCAACGCCGCGCTGGTCGCTCCGTCCCAGGCGGTCCCCGCGGGTCTCGCACACGGTCGCTCCCTCGGGGAAGCGTCCGCCCCGGTGAAGCTCGACGAGTGGGAAGACTTCCAGTGCCCCTACTGCGACGAGTACACGAAGACCATCGAGCCCCACCTGATCAGCCAGTACGTCACGAACGGCCAGCTCGAGATCACGTACCACGACTTCTCGTTCATCGGCTCGGCGTCGGATGCGGCCGCGGTGGCCGCGCGATGCGCCGGCGATCAGGGGCAGTTCTGGGCCTACATGGAGTACCTCTTCGCGAACCAGGGCACGGAGAACGGCGGCTGGGCGAACCGATCGCTGTTCGACTCGATTGCGAAGCGCCTGGGGCTCGACCAGGCGAAGTTCGATTCGTGTCTCGCGGACCCGTCGAAGCTGAGCGCCGTGCAGGCCGAGACGGCCCAGGGCCGCCAGCTCGGGATCCAGGGAACGCCGACGCTGTTCATCAACAACAAGCAGTACACGGGCGGCCTCGACCTGAACAGCATCACGTCCGCGATCGACTCCGCGCTGCAGGCGGCCGCGTCGTCCAGACCCGCCACGTCGGCGACTCCGGGCGCGACCCCGGCTTCATCCGGCGCGGCGCCGAGCCCGTCGGCGTCCTGACGACCCGGTGCGACATGAGCGAGAGGCGAGCGTGAGCGCGAAGCGCGGACGGCCGAACCACGCGGCCGCGGCCCGGCCATCGGTGCCCGGCCAGTCGTCGCGGTCGGCCGACGGCGTGGCCGCCGCCGCGGACGCAGGAGTGGAGTTGCGCGGTCCCGAACCGACGGACGATGCCGCGACCGTCCCCGAGACTGGCAGGGCCCGCTGGCTGGGTGGCGAGCGGTCACGGCTCGCCGCGCTGATGGCCCTGCTCGCGCTCATCGCGGTCGGAGCGCTCGGCTACCTCACGTGGGTCAAGCTGACCAACACGAACGCCGTGTGCTTCGTCGTGCAGGGGTGCGACCAGGTCCAGGCCAGCGAGTACAGCCGGTTCCTCGGGATCCCCGTGGCGCTCTACGGGCTCGCGATGTCGCTGACCGTGCTCGGGTCCGTCATCGCGTGGTGGCGGACGGGCGACCGACGGCTGCTCTACGTGCCGTACACGCTCGGGCTGATCGGCGTCTTCGTGATCGCCGGCCTCGTGTACCTCGAGCTCTTCGTCATCCACGCGGTGTGCATCTGGTGCACGACGGCCGGGGCGAGCCTGATTCTCGGCTGGATCGTCAGCATCGTGGCGATGCGGAGGTCGACGCGGGAGGACTGACACCGCGGGGCGGCCCGTCGGGCTCGCCGCGTCACGAGGCCGGTGCGGACGTCCACGCGGCCGAGCCCGGACCGCCAGTGGTGCTCACGGCCCGGTCGACCTGGCCCTGTCCCTTCGCGTCCCGCGTGGCGACGTGACCCTCGGGCCCGCGGCAGCGGTGGTCTCGCGCGGACGCTGCGGACCGCCGAACCTCACCGTGCCGCCCTACCATGGCATCTCGTGCGTGCGCTGCGGGGCCTCTACCTGATCGTCGGCGTCCTCATCGGCGTCCTGTTCCCCTTCGTGCCGGTCGTCCTCGCGGAGCGCGGCTTCTCGGCTCCGCAGATCGGCGTCGTGATGGCGCTGACCGCGGTCGGCTACGTCGTCGGGCTGCCGGCGTGGGGCCACCTGGGCGACGTCGTGCTCGGCCGGCGCCGCGCGCTGCAGGTCGCGGCCCTCGGGTCGGCCGCCGCCGCGCTGCTGTTCGGGCTGCCCCTCGCGCTGCCGCTCGTCGCCGCGGCCTGCGTCGGCTACTACGTCATGCAGTCCGGTGCCGGGATGCTGACCGATGCGATGACCGTGAACGCGCTCGCCGATCGGCCCGACCGTTACGGCCGCTTCCGGCTCCTCGAGAGTGCCTCGTTCGCCGTCGCGACGCTCGCCGCCGGCATCGCGTACGACGTCGTCGGGTACGGGCTCTCGTACGGGCTCGCGGCCGTGTCAGCCGTTCTCCTCGCAGTGACGGGGATCGCCGTCGTCGACGCACCCCGGGCGCGCCTGTCGGACTACGCGGAGGCGTCGCCAGGCGTGTCGAATCCGTCTGGCGCTCCTCCGCCCCCGGTCGCGGGCACGAGGTCGCGCCCTCGTGCTCCCGGCCCGGACTCCGTCCAGCGTGCAATCGATCCCGTCGGCGCCCGCGAGCGCTCGGCCGGCGTCGCCGTCGCCGTCAGCCCGTCCCCGCCCGGGTTCGAGCGGCGGACCGCGCTGAGGATCCCGGCCCGGTGGGAGACCGCGGGCGGATCTCTCACGGTCGCGCTCACGGTCGCGCCGCGCCTGATCGGCGTGCTTGCCGCGGTGATCCTCGTGCACCTGGGCGTGCTCGCGAGCTTCACGTTCCTGCCACTGCGGCTGATGGCGCTGGGCAGCCCGCCGTCGGTGATCGCCTGGTCGGCGGCGCTGTCGGCCCTGTTCGAGATCCCGGCCATGTTCGGCGCGTCGCGCCTCGTCCCGC
>JAKAAV010000433.1 GCA_021802185.1 Chloroflexota bacterium
CTGCGCCTCGTCGGCGTCCAGGTCGACCCAGAACACGTACTCCCAGGCGCGGTCACGGCTCGGCCGCGACTCGAGCTTGCTCAGGTTGATCCCGGCGCGCGCGAACACGCCCAGGCAGCGGTAGAGCGACCCGGGTTCGTTGCGGACGGCGAGCACCATCGTCGTTCGCATCGGGGCCGGGCCCGAGCCGGCGCCGCGAAGCGCCGGGCGAACGGTCGCGCGACTCGACGGGCCGGGGCGAGCGACGATGAGGAACCGGGTCCGGTTGTCGGCCATCTGCTGGATGTCCTGGGCGAGGATCTCGAGCCCGAACAGCGCCGCGGCGCGCGGCGACAGGACGGCCGCCGCGCTCCGCTCATCGCGGTCGACGATCAGCTTCGCGGCCCCGGCAGTGTTGTACGTGGTCAGGAGCGTCCACGGGCGAGTCCGCAGGAACGATTCGGCCTGCCCGAGCGCCTGGATGTGCGAGTAGACACGCTCGATCCGGTCGATCGACTGGCCGGGCAGCGCGGCCAGGCACAGCCGGACGGGCACGACGACCTCTCCGACCACGACGAGGTCGTGCTCGAGGAGCAGGTCGTAGTTCTCGCGCACGGTGCCGTTGACGAGGTTCTCGATCGGGAAGACGCCGGCGGCAATGTCAGCGCTGTCAGGCGGAGCCGCCGGATCGGCACACCCCGACGTCACAGCCTCGAACACGTGGCGGAACCCGGGCAGCGGGACCGGGTGCGGGTCGACGAACGCCGCCAGCACGGCGTCCTCGGCGAACGCGCCGGGCTCGCCGGAGTACGCGACGCGCAGGTCACGCAGCGGGGTCACCTGCCGTTCCCCGCCCGGCACCGCCGGCGCGTGCCCGGGCTCGCCGTGTGTCGCCTACCACTCACGCTGGTGTTACGCACAACTGTGTCGCCTCGCGAGCCGGCGTCCGCCCATCCGTGCCCCTTGCACGCGTTCGTGCGACCACGAACCGTGCGTGCGCCATCGCGAGATCGGACGACGCGGACTCTCGCGGCCCGCACCCCACCCCGCCCCGAGCAGCTCGGGCGTGCGTATCACCACTCACAGTGGTAGGCAACCACGCCCGGGCCGGAATCGGCGTTTACCACCACTCAGGCCGGTGAGCGACACTCGGCGCGCAGGGCGACGCACTCGGCCCGCACCTCGACCGCAGCGCAGCGTCCGCCCCGCTCAACGCTCGAACCAGCGCGACGGCTCGTGGTCGATGTCGTCGTACTCGACCGTCTGACCCGCGGATCGTCCGACGCGCCGCCCGACCGTCCGGGCCGCGTCGGTCGCGCCGGCCCAGTGCTCCTCGGCCAGCATCGCGTTGATCGCCTCGAGGTACGCCTCGACCGAGCAGGCGACGGTGTTGGTGCCCTGGCACGAACCGAGGTAGCGCCCCTCCGCGCGGGGGCCCGCGGCCCCAGCCGGCGGCGCGATCTCGACCTCGACGCGCCCCTGCGCGTCCGGCCCCTCGCCGAGCGACACGACGCGGTAGGCGAGCAGGCGCGGGTGCCCCGACAGGACGCCTGCGAGCGCCGTGTCCACGGCCTCGTACAGCGCGTCGACCGCCCCGTTTCCCTCGGCCGTCGCCTCCCAGACGTGCTCGCCGGCCTGCACGACCACTGCGGCGCGGCTCTGGACGTTCGATCCGGTGGAGCAGGTCCAGCGCGCGAGGCGGATGGCGTCGTCGGTCGTCGTGTCGATCATCGGATGTCTCCTTCGGCCACCGGTTCGCGGTGGGTGGTGGCCGCGACGGGCGGCCCGGATTCGGTGGCGGAACTGACGGGTTCGCGGTGGGTGGTGGCCGCGGCGGGCGGCCCGGATTCGGTGGCGGAACTGACGGGTTCGCGGTGGGTGGTGGCCGCGGCGGGCGGCCCGGATTCGGTGGCTGGCGCCCCATGGGACGCCGAGGTTGGATCGGGATCGGCGGCGGGGACGGGCGCCGCGTCCGGCACCGAACCGCGAGCGGCGACCGGTGCGCCGCGGACCGACGTCGTGAAGTGGCGCTCGTCGCGGCGGCGGAGCTCCGCCCCGCCCTTCCAGAGCGCGTACTCGAGCGAGTCGCCGAGCGCCTGGAACGAGGCCGCGATGATGTTCGTGTCGGAGCCGACGGTCGACCACGTGTCCGACTCGCTGCTCGACTCGATGAGCACGCGGGTCCGGGCGGCCGTCGCAGATCCCCCGTCGAGGATCCTGACCTTGTAGTCGACGAGGCGGATTCCGTCGAGCTGCGGGTAGAACGCCGAGAGCGCCTTCCGCAGGGCTGCGTCGAGCGCGTTCACCGGGCCGTTCCCGTCGGCCGCGGTGTGCAGCAGCTCGCCCTCGACCTCGACCTTCACGGTTGCCTCGGCACGCAGCTCGCGTTCCTCGCGGTGCTCGACGAGGACCGTGTAGTCGACCAGCCGGAACGGCGGCCGGTAGCCGGGCTGGAGCCGGCGGATGAGCAGCTCGAACGAAGCGTCCGCCCCCTCGAAGCTCGCGCCCTCCGCCTCGAGGCGCTTGACGATCCGGCTCAGCTCGCGCGGGTCCACGACGCCCTCGAGCCGGTGCCCGAGCTCCTCGGCGCGCCACTTCGTGTTGACG
>JAKAAV010000434.1 GCA_021802185.1 Chloroflexota bacterium
GCCTTCGCGGCCTTCGCCGGCGGCGACAACCCCGCCGGGGCGGCGAACACCTGCCCGCCGTCCTACGCCACGCTGCGGGTCACGGCGCCGGGCGCGTCGGGCTCCACCACCCTCTCCGCCTGGGGGTCCGGCATGGGCAGCGACCTGCCCGCATGCAGTGGCATCGAGGTCAGCGCCGTCGTGCCGCGGTCGCTCGCGCCGAACGTGCCCCTCACGCCGTAGCCATTGACCTCGATCACTGCACAACCGGCCTCGCCCGTCCGTCGGGAAGGGTCGAGGCAGGCGGACGGGACAGACAGGCGCAGCGATCGTCATGCCGGAGGGAGGATCCGACGGACTGCGCCGGCGATGTCGAGGAGGACCGGTGGTCGCTATTGGCCGGCGAGCGCGCTCAGCGGAACCGCCGTGATCCCGATCTTCGTGCCCGTGGTGTCGTAGCTCTGCCAGGCGAACCAGCCGTCGCCGAGCTGCTCGCTCCAGATGTTCGGGGTCGGTGTGCCCGCGAGGAGCCTTAGGCCCGACGCCGCGCTCCAGGCCGTGATGCCGTCGTTGCGACCTTCCGTCCCGCAGCGAAGGATCACCATGCCCGAGCTCGCCGCGAGCGGCACGCAGCTCACGGCGCTGTCGGGGTTCAGGACCTCGAGCGAGCCCCCCTGCACACGCAGCGTCGCGCTCGCGTTCGTCCCGCCGCCTCCCTCCGCGACGACCACCGCGTCGCCGTCGAGCACGAGGTACAGGGGCGGCCCGAACCAGCTCTGCCCGAGCGTCCCAAGGGCGACGGTGCTTGCCGCCCCGCTCGCCAGCGGCGCACGCATCACTCGCCACTGGGTCGGCCCGCCCGGGGCGTCGGCGTTGGGTGACTCGGTCCAGGCGACCGATGACGCGGAGAGGGCAAGACGCTCGACCTGGCTCTGAGTGTCGATCGTGCGCTCCAGCGTGCCGCCTGACAGCGAGCGGATGCGGATCGCGGATCCGGCTGGGAACTGCGACGTCGGGTGGTCCACGTCGTAGGCGACGCGGCCGCCGGACACGGCGATCGCCGGGAGCATCGCCTCGTCGCAGCCGGCAGCCATCTGCTGGGGGCTCTGGAACTTGCGCGTGGCAGTTCCGGCATCGAGCGTGCGCCAGGCTCCCGACGGTAGGCCGTCGCTGCCGACCGCCACGGCGAGGAGGCGCCACTCGATCGGCGACGACGCGTCGGACCAGCACCCCGGAGCGGTCATCGGTCGGGTCGCCGGCTGGCCGCCGGTGTGTTGCCACACAAGCACGACAAGCGCGCCCGATGACTCGATGGCCGAGGCGATTGCCTCGTAGCCCTGCAGGGGCACCGGCACTTCGCGCACGGACCCGCCGCCGACATCGGCCACGTAGAGGTGCTTCGCCCGCGTCCAGGTGTCGTCTGGCAGAGACGTCGGTCCGAGGTAGACGAAGGGGCCGGTCGGCGCGCCCCCACCCTGCGGGGCGATCTGGCCGGCGTGCAGGTCGAGGACGAGCGTCCGGAGCGTTCCTGGGGCAAGCTGGAGCGACGGCCTGTTCGGCAGAGGCGCGGCCGTCCAGAGATCGGCGCTCGACGACGTCGCGCTTGGCGCGGGCGTCGCCGAGGGGGGCGGTGCCGACGGCGACGTCGAGGGGCTCGCGGTCGCGGGAGACGCTGACGGTTCGGCCGATGGCTGAACCGTCGGGCTCGCGCCTGGCACGACCGAGTTGAGATGCGGCAGTGTTCCCCACACGAGCGCCGCGACCACGGCCAGAACGATCAGCGCCGCCGCGGCGCCGGCGAACCGGACGCCCAGCCCGAACCGGCTGCGGCCGCTCGCGGGTCCCGGCCGCTCGCGCGGGAACTCGTCGGGGATGGCGGAGACGCGTGCGCGCAGGCCGGACGGCAGCGAACGGGCATCCCGCTCGAGGGCGGCCTTGACCTGGCGCTCGAGGCGCTCGTCGTTCATCGGGAACCCCCGGCGCTCAGGCGCTCGGCATCCTGGAGGGTCGCGCGCATGCGGCGCAGGGCGTAGTGGAGGCGCGACTTCACGGTGCCCTCGCGCGTGCCTGTACGGGCCGCGATCTCGGCCGGCGAGAGATCGGCGATGTAAAGCAGGACGACCGCGATGCGGTGCTCGGCGTCGAGGCCCGCGAGCGCGCGGTTCAGGACATCCGCGTCGAGGACGCCGGCGAAGGGGTCGGAGCCGGGAGGATCGGCCGGGTCCACCGGGAGGGGACGGATCGTGCGGCGGCGCAGCTGTGCGCGGCACGCGTTCACGACGATCCGGTCGAACCAGGCATCCATGCGCTCCCGGTCGCGCAGCTCGGCCCAGTGGAGCCACGCCTGCACCGCGGCGTCGTGCACGGCGTCCTCGGCATCGGCGCCGTCGCGCAGGATGACGCTGGCCAGGCGATAGGCCCGCTCGAGACGCTCCTGCGAGAAGCGCTCGAACGCCACCCGCCGCTCGGCCGCGGTCCCCCCGGACACGACAGGCCCCACGCCGATCACTCCCTCCAGCCGCTCGATGGCCACCATGCTCAATAGATGCGGCCGCGGCCCGTCTGGTTCACCGCCACTCTCGGCGACT
>JAKAAV010000435.1 GCA_021802185.1 Chloroflexota bacterium
CGTCATCGCGATCCGCCACTTCCAGCAGGGCGCGCCCGCCGAGGCCGCGAAGTGGGCGTCCGTCCCGGTCATCAACTGCGGCGACGGCTGGGGCGAGCACCCGACCCAGGTCCTCACCGACCTCTACACGACCTGGCTCGAGAAGGGCACGCTCGACGGCCTCACCTGGGTGCTCGTCGGCGACATGCGCATGCGGACGATGCACTCGATCCTGTACGCGCTGTCCCAGTTCGACGCCAGGGCGATCGTGATCGGGCCGCCGGAGATGAGTCTCCTGCCCGAGTTCAAGGCCGAGCTCGACGTGCTCAACGTCGACTACGAAGAGGCGGGCGACATCCGCGACGTGATCGACCAGGCCGACGTCATCTACATGGAGCCGGTCGTCCAGGCGGACTACACCGCCTCCCGGCAGGAGCGCGGCGAGAACGTCGGCATGACGCCGCCCGAGTACTGCGTGACCCGCGAGCTGCTCCGCGACAAGGCGAAGCGCAGCTCGATGATCCTGCACTCGCTGCCCCGCATGGACGAGCTCCTGCCCGACGTCGACCAGACGCGCCACCAGCGCTACTGGGTCGAGGCGTTCAACGGCGTCGTCCTCAAGATGGGGATGCTGGCCCTGATCCTCGGCGCGGCCGAGTAGCCGGGCCGGCGAGGAGACGTCGATGCAGACCAACCTGCGCGGCCGCGATCTGATCTCCCTCCAGGAGTGGACCTTCGAGGAGGTCCAGACCGTCCTCGAGGTCGCGGCCCAGCTCAAGCGCGAGCGTGCGCTCGGGATCCCGCACCCGCTGCTGCGGGATCGCACGCTCGCGATGCTGTTCTTCTTCAGCAGCACCCGGACGCGTGGCTCGTTCGAGTCGGGCATGGCGCAGCTCGGGGGCCACGCCGAGTTCATCGAGAGCCGCACCACGCAGATCGCGCACGGCGACACGCCCAAGGAGATCGGCGAGATCCTCGGCCGCTACAACGACGGCATCGCGATCCGCCACGTGACCTGGGGCGAGGGCAACGCGTACCAGCGGGCAGTCGCGGCGGCGAGCCGCGTCCCCGTCCTCAACATGCAGTGCGACCTGTTCCATCCGCACCAGATCCTGGCCGACCTCCAGACCATGCAGGAGAAGAAGGGCGACCTGCGCGGCAAGACGATCACCGTCAGCTGGGCGTACGCCGCGAGCTACCAGAAGCCGCTCAGCGTGCCGCTCGACCTGACGCTGGCCACGACCCGCTTCGGCATGAACGTCCGGCTGGTCCACCCGCCGGAATACAGGCTCCCGCAGGAGTACGTCGACCAGGCTCGCGAGAACGCGCGCCTGTCCGGCGGCTCGCTCGAGCTCATGGACGACTTCGACGCCGGGTTCAAGGGCTCGGACATCATCTACGCGAAGAGCTGGGGCCCGCTCCTCGTCGCCAGGGACGACGAGGAGGGTGCCGCGATCGGCAAGCGGTACACCGACTGGATCACCGACGGGCGGCGCATGGCGATGGCGGCCGAGGACGCGATCTACATGCACCCGCTGCCGGCGGACCGGAACGTCGAGGTTGCCGACGAGGTCATCGACGGCCCGCACTCGGTCGTCTACGACGAGGCCGAGAACCGGCTGCACGCCCAGAAGGCGGTGATGGCGCTCACGATGCGATAGGGCATCGCGCCCGCAACTGGCGCACCCGGGCCCGGGCCGGAACACAGCCGGTCCGGGCCATGGGCTCCCGTTGACACCGGGGGCACCATTCACCGAGACCATCACCGAGGAACGGAATGGGCAAGATCGCGGTCGTCGCCGTCGGCGGCAACTCCCTCATCAAGGACAAGGCACACCAGTCGGTGCCGGACCAGTACGCCGCGGCCGTCGAGTCGAGCAGGCACATCGCCGGCATGATCGAGCAGGGCTGGGACGTCATGCTGACCCACGGCAACGGCCCGCAGGTCGGCTTCATCCTCCGCCGCTCGGAGCTGTCGGCCGGCGAGCTGCACGACGTGCCGCTGGACTACTGCGGCGCGGACACGCAGGGCGCGATCGGGTACATGTTCCAGCGCGCGCTCCGCAACGAGTTCAAGAAGCGCGGCATGACGAAGTCGACCGCGACGGTCATCACGCAGACCCTCGTCGACGCGGACGATCCGGCGTTCCAGAACCCGAGCAAGCCGATCGGCTCGTTCATGGACGAGCAGATGGCGAAATCCCACGCCGAGGCGGATGGCTGGGCCGTGGTCGAGGACGCGGGCCGGGGCTGGCGGCGCGTCGTCGCCTCGCCGATCCCGAAGAAGCTCGTCGAGTTCGACGCGATCCGGACGCTGATCGACGCCGGCTTCACGGTGGTCGCGTCCGGTGGGGGCGGGATCCCGGTCGTCGAGCGGGACGGCGAGCTGTGGGGCGTCGAGGCGGTCATCGACAAGGACTACGCGGCCTCGGTCATCGCGCGTGACCTCAAGGCGGACCTGTTCCTGATCACGACGGCCGTCGAGAAGGTCGCGCTGAACTTCGGCAAGCCGGATCAGCAGGACCTCGACTGCCTGACGCTCGCGCAGGCGAAGGAGTACCTGGCACAGGGCCACTTCCTCAA
>JAKAAV010000436.1 GCA_021802185.1 Chloroflexota bacterium
CGGCGACACGCAACCCGATGCTTCGCGCAGGGGTACGTGCGCGATGGCTTCTGTCCGCTGCATCTTCTGTGGCACCTCGAACAGCGATCGAGACGCGTTCTGCCGCCTGTGCCGATCCCCTCTGCGCCCGCTGACACCGAACGCGGCCGACGCCGACTACGCCCGCGCGGCGCTTCCCCGTGGTCCGCGGCCGGTTCGCGCCGCGCTCGTCGCGATCGGCCTCGTCCTCCTCGTCGCTGCGACGGCGCTCGCAGCCGGGGGCCCGCTCGGCGACCTGGCCTCCGTGATCGTCCCGTCGTTCCGGCACGTCTCCACGTCGTCCACGACACCCGCAAGTGCCGCGTCCTCGGCCACGCCCGGCGTCGTGGCACGCCCCGGATCGCAGGGAGGCGGCTCGGTGACTTCGCAGGGCGAGGCCGGATCCGGCTCGTCCGAGGACCTGCGGTGCGGCAAGAGCGGCACGGCCGGCGGCGGCTCGAGCACGACCGAGCGACGCAGCAGCCCGCCCTGCCACACGCCGGCGCCGAAGAAGGTCGACAAGGCGGCGAAGACGCCGCAGCCGACGAGCACCACGCGGAAGCCGACGAAATCCCCGCAGGCCAGGTCGGACGGCGGCGCGGCCGATCGTTCGTCGGCGGACCGGGGCGCTGGAAGCTCGGGCGCGAACGTCGACGGCACGACCGTCGCGATCGCGGCAGATGGCACGCAGGCGCCCGTCACGGACGGCGGGAGCGCGGGGACGGCGACCACCGGATCGGGGACCACGTCGACGGCCTCGACCGGATCGGGCAGCGCCGCGGCGACGGGTTCCGCGGGCGACACGATCACGACCGCGTCGACCGCGCAGGCCGGCACGGCGGGCACGTCCGGCGGCGCGTCGAAGTCTGCCGGCGGAGCGAGCGACAGCCGCACGCGCTGACACTCGTGCCGCAATCGGCAGGACCGCGTCGGCCCCGGCCGAGCAGGGATCGAGCCCGGAGAGCGAGCGGGCGTCGCCGGGATCGCCGCGAGGGTCGGCGCACGGGATGCGAGCGGTCGCCGGAGCAGGCGCATCGGCGCCGGGAACTGTCCCGAAGTAGTCTTGTCCGATGCCCCCCTCCGCGACCGGGACCGTCCCTGCGCGGACGACGCCCGGCCCCCGCCGGGGCATGTCCGCTCTTGCCCACCGCAACTTCCGGCTGTTCTTCTCCGGGCAGCTGATCTCGCTCATCGGGACGTGGATGCAGTCGCTTGCGCAGGGGTGGCTCGTCCTTCAGCTGACCCAGGACCCGTTCGTGCTCGGCATGATCAGCGCGATCCAGTTCCTGCCGGTCATGGTGTTCGGGTTGTTCGGCGGGCTCATCGCGGACGCCCTCCCGAAGCGGACGACACTCGTCGCGACGCAGACGTCCTCGATGCTGCTCGCGCTCTCCCTGTTCGTCCTCACCTGGTCCCACCAGGTGCAGCCCTGGCATATCGCGGTGCTCGCGCTGCTGCTGGGGTGCGTGAACACCATCGACATGCCGACGCGCCAGGCGTTCGTCGTCGAGATGGTCGGGCGCGAGGACGTCGTCAATGCCGTCGCCCTGAACTCGGCGATCTTCAACACGGCGCGGATCGTCGGCCCGGCGATCGCGGGCGTCATCATCGGGATCGTCGGGGTCGCGACCTGCTTCCTGCTCAACGGCCTGAGCTATGTCGCGGTCATCGTCGGCCTCCTCGCGATGCGCAACGGCGACCTGCATGCCGTCGGTACGTACCGCCTGAACCGCACTGTCGGCGCCGTGCTGACGGACCTCGCCGAGGGCCTGCGCTACGTCCGGCGCACGCCGGTCGTGCTGCTCGCGGTCTCGGTGGTCGGCCTCGTCTCGACGGTCGGCATGAACCTCAACGTGCTCGTGCCGGTGTTCGCCGCCGACGTGCTCCGCGCCGGAGCGACCGGGTTCGGATTCCTGATGGCGGCGACCGGGGTCGGATCGCTCGTCGCGGCGCTCGCGATCGCGTACCTCGGGCGCTCCTCGCCCCGGATCATGCTGCTCGGGGGCGCGGCGCTCGGCCTCCTGCAGGCCGTGCTCATCGCGGTCAACGCCATGCCGGTCGCGATCCTGTGCATGTTCGGCGTGGGGTTCGGCAGCATCGCGATGACCGCCACGGCGAACACGTCGATCCAGCTCGCGGTTCCCGACAACCTGCGCGGCCGTGTCATGAGCGTCTACACGACGGTGTTCGCGGGGTCCACGCCGATCGGTGCGCTGTTCGCGGGGATGCTCGCGGCGCAGTTCGGGGCAGCGATCGCGTTCGGCGTCGGCGGCGGCGTATCGCTCGGGGTCGTGATCGTCGCGTTCCTGCTCGCACGGCCGTGGATCCTCGAGCAGCGGCGGATCCAGCTCGCCTGATCGTCCCGGACCCACGCTGCGTCGTCGCGGCGCCGCTCCGTGGTCGGCGTACCGGACGCGGGTGGGACGGCGCGCCCAGGTGCTCCACTGAACCCTAGGCAGTCGTCATCCTTTCGGGCACAATACCGGGGTATGAGAGCACTGACATGAGCGACACCCGCGCGGGTGAGATCGGAAGAGCGTCG
>JAKAAV010000014.1 GCA_021802185.1 Chloroflexota bacterium
TGGCTGCAGCTGGCTCTGGCTCGCAGCAGCGCATGCGGCTGCAGCGGCGACCCACAGGCCCTGATCCGGGGTCCCCTCGAGGCGCGACCACTCCGCCTCGCAGAGCGCAAGGGCCGCGCGCAGCCGGGGACCGAACGACGGATGCCCGGCGAGGACGGACTCGATCTGCGTGCGCGCCAGCGCGAGGATCGCGCTTCCACGTTGGCGCGCCTCGACAAGGCCGGCGGTGTCCCGGCGAGAGCGCGCGCGGGTCGCCGCTTCGGCCTCGACCTGCAGTGGCTCGACCATCGTGCCGCAGAAGAAGGTGAAGTTGCCCGCGTCAAGCGCGACGAGCGCGGCGAGCAGGTCGTCACCTGACTGGCGCGCCGCGGCAATGTCGCCGTTCGCCAGACTCAGCTGCCCGCCGACGTATCGCGCGATGACCTCGAACATGGGCCGCGTCTGCGGGCGCGCGAGCTGCCGGGCGCGGGCGAGTCGCCGGGCCGCTTCGTCCAATCGCCCCCGGCCAAGGTCGAGCAGCGCGGATAGCAGCTGGTACACCTGTTCGGACTCGGAGCGCGGTTCGACGTCGGCACCGGGCAGCACGCGGCGCACGAGCGCCAGGCGCTGCTCGGCCTCGTCCCAGCGCCCGAGCTCCCACAGCGCGCCCGCGTTCGCCGCGCGCAGGTGGGCCCCGGCGGATCGGCCGAGCCCGTGCGCGTCGGCCCACGCCGCCCCCGCGCTTCCCTCGACCACGGCATCCTCGAGCCGACCGGCGATCCGCAGCATGATCTCGAGGTTGATCCAGGCTCGGATGGCCGCCGCGACGTCGCCGATGGCGAGGGCAAGGTCGCGCCCTTCACGAAGGGTGGCCGTGGCCGCGTCGACTCGGCCGAGGTGGCCCACGCACGGGCCGAGCGTGGAGAGGGCGTGCGCCTCCACCGCACGCGCGCGGGTCTCCCGCGCCACGCCGAGCGCCTCGCCGGCGAGCACCTCCGCCTCGTCGAGCTGGCCGACGATCATCAGGCACCGAGCGAGGCCTTCGAGGACCTGCGCGCGGGCGGCGGACGGGGGGTCCGCGGGGACCAGGCGTACGGCCTCCCGGTGCGCCGCGAGCGCCCCCTCGCCGTCGTCGGCCTCGCGCAGCAGGTGCCCGAGTGCGTCGAGGAGCAGGCCTGTCCGCACGGGATCCGCGGCAGCATCCGCCAGGGCGAGCGCGGCCTGGATGTGGGTGAGGGCGCGGGCGGGCGCGCCCGCGGCGTCGGCGGCCGAAGCCGCCCGTTCCAGCACTCCGATCCGGTCGAGCGAGCCCCGTCCGGCGGCATCCGACGCCCTGTCCCACAGCTCGAGCGCCCGCTCGTACTGGGCCTGCGCCTCGGGAAACGCGTACGCCCGCTCGGCGGCGAGCCCGGCCGCGACGGAGGCGGGCAGCGCGTGGGGCGGGTCGTGCGCGGCGTACCAGTGATGGGCGATCAGGGCTGCGAGGGAGGGGTCGGCACGGTCGGCCGAGGCCTCCAGTGCGCGCGCATACGCGGCGTGGAGCTCGGCTCGCTCGCCGGGCAGGAGGTCGCTCTCGAGTGCCTCCTGGAGCAGGGCGTGGCGAAACAGGTACGTGTCGGCCTCGCCGTCCTCGCGAGGCAGCAGGAGGCCGCGGTCCACCGCCTCGCGGAGGGCCGCTCGTACCTCCGGAGCGCTGGCGCCAGACACCGCCGCGAGCAGGGGACCGGTGAGCCGGGCCCCACCCACGGCAGCGGCCCGCAGCAGCTCCCGAATGGACGGTGAAAGATCCGCCACGCGCGCGAGGAGGATCTCGCGCAGGGTCTCGGGCAGGCGGCCCTGTGCGGCTCCCGAGGCGAGCAGCTCCTCGGCATAGAAGGCGTTGCCGGCGGACCGCGCCCAGATGCGCTCTGCCGTCGGCGGCTCCGGCTCGAAGCCGAGGATGCTCGCAAGCTGTGCGGCGAGCTCCTCGCGCGTGAAGCGAACGAGATCGATCCGTTCGATCCTCCCCGAGCGCTCGAGTCCGGCCAGCGCCGGGCGCAGCGGGTGGCGCATGGACAGCTCGTCCGTTCGGTAGCTCGCCAGCAGCACGATGCGCCCCCGCCGCAGCGTGCGCACGGTGTAGGTGATGAGATCGAGCGTCGAGCGGTCGGCCCACTGGAGGTCCTCGAGGACGCAGAGGAGCGGACGCTCCGCGGCAAGGCGGTCGAGGAAGCCCAGCAGCAGCTCGAAGAGGCGCCCCTGCGCGGAGCCCTCTGGGTTGCCCGCGTTCGCGCCAACCGTGCCCAGAGCCGGCATCACCCGCACCAGCTCGGGTCGTCCGGCGCCCAGGAGCGCGTCGAGCCTGGCAGGGTCGAGCTCGTCGGGCAGCGGGCGGAGCGCCTCCACGATGGCGCCGTACGGCAGCGCGCCCTCGGCGAGCTCGAGGCAGGCCCCGGCCAGCACGCGGAATCCCGCCTCGCGTGCCACCGCCGCACACGCTTCGATGAAGCGGGTCTTGCCTACCCCAGCCTCGCCGGCGACGAGGAAGGCGACCGGACGTCCCTCGGCGGCAGCCGCCAGCCCCGTCGCGACCCGCTCCCGCTCCTCGCGGCGGCCGATGAAGACAGGGGACGCCACCCGCCTGGCCAAGACGTACCTCGTTCGAGCCCGCGCCGCACTCGGCTTGCTAGACCCAGACGCCGTGAAGGTCGGTGAACCCGGCCCGACTCCCCGCGCCCGTGACGCCCGCCGGGAAGGGTCTGGTGCCCGCGACGCGGGAATCCGGGATCAGGAGGCGCCGAGCCCGATTGAATACGTCACGCAACACAGGCACGCCCGGCTCCTTCCCTTGCCGTCGGAGCGTCGCTCGTGCCCACCCGCTTTGGCGACCGATTATCGGGGCAGTGGCACCCGCAGCGCGGCGGCGAGGCATGCAGGGTGAGGCGATCGAGGCGGCTCGACAAGGTGCCAATGGGCCGGATCGCGCTACCCGACCCGCGCGGCCCCCGCCCCCCGACCGGATGGCCCGGTGGCATGGACGGCTCGCCTGGAGCTCGTGAAGCTCGGCGGCGCGGGGCGTGCTCGTGGAAGCCGGCCTTTCGTGCCTCGCCCGGTCGGACGAGGCGCTGACGCAGCCATGGACTGCGCAGGTCCGGCTCCTTGACCCGATATCGGGAGACCGCCCGGGTCAGCGGCGGCGGTGTCAATCAGGAGCGGCGCTAACGCGGGGATGGACTTCCAGGCTGACCATTCCAAGCTGCGATTCCATGTCCGCGTTTCGCTAGCGGTTGCGGTCTGTTTCGCACGACCTGCGCCCCAACTGACACGTCGGACGGCGCACCAGCGAGAGTGAAGTCCATGTCTTCGTCGTGACGGCGCGTCAAGTCCCAGCACGTGTGCAATAGCGTCGGGAGAGGGCTCGGGCGTGGCGGCAGGACCCGTTCGGTCAGGCTCGCAGCGACCCCTCGACGCGTGCGGAAGAGGCCGGCGCACCAGGCGCCGGCCTCTTGCCCTGTGCGCATGCGCTTCAGCGGACGCTGAGGTTGCCGCCTCCCAGCAGTTGCTCAACGGTCCTCGTGCCGTTCCAGTCGCTGGAGAACAGCAGGGCCGAGCCGTTGTAGAGGGTGAAGCCGATGGTGTCCATCGCCCGGCTCCCGTAGTCGGTCATCGACATCTGGAAGGTCAGGTTCCCGCCGAGCGAGACCGGGTGGCTCGGGTCGGTGATGTCCTGCAGATTCGCCTTGCTCACGAAGGTCGCGGTGCAGGAGCTGCTGGCCGTCGCTTTCGTGCAGGGCGAGGGCTTCTCACCAAGCGAGGTGAGCGCGTTGCTCTTGATCTGGTACGTGTGTCCGCCCTGGCGGAAGAGGATGTTGACGTTGCCCTGGAGGCTCTTCGCCCCCTTGTTGAACTTGACGTTGAAGCCGAAGTTGGCCTTCCGGCCCGCATCGGCGGCATATGTCCCCGCCGAGCTCGACTCAGTGAGGTAGCCACCGCCGGTGATGAAGTAGCTCGTGATGGGGGCCGCGACATCGATCACCGCGTTCTCGTCCGAGGTGTCATCGGTGTAGTAGCCGCTCACGACGATCCCGATGGTGTACGGCGTGGCGCCGCTGTTGCTGATGGTCATCGTGGTCTTGCACGCGACGGTCCCCACGGTCGTGTCGCCCGAGCTCACCAGGGCGACCGGCAGATCGCTGCACCCATCGAGCGGAGCGTTCGATGCGTCGCGGTTCACGAAGGTGACCGTGGCGTGGCTGATGTCGCCCGCGTACGAGTCGTAGGCCGGGTCATCCGCGAGCGCGGTGATGTCCTTGATCGTCGCCGTCAGGGTGACGGTCGCCGAGGTGGCGGTGGCCGAGGTGCCCCAGAAGAGCGCGTCGCCCGTGTAGGAGGCGCGCGCGTCTTCCTGGGTGACGGTGAGGGAGCCGCCGACGAGCGTGAAGACGTAGTTGCTGGCGGCCAGCGTGCCGAGTGACGGCGTGATCGAGTAGGTGCCCGGCGCGCTCGTCACGTTCCCGAGGTTGAGCGTCGCCGAGGTGGTCAAGCTCGCCGAGCCGCTCACGCCGCTGGTCTCCAGCGTCTCGCTGTTGACGAAGCCCGTGATCGTCGCGGTCAGCGTGACCGGGTCGCTGTACTGGACCGTCTTGTCGTCAGCCGTGACGATGAGGGTGGCCGGGGTGACGGAGAACGTGACTTCGTCCGTTGACGCCGCGAAGCTGTAGTTGGTGGCCTCGAGATCGCCCGCCGTGCAGGCGATGGAGTAGCTCGCGACGGGGCTCGTCTGGCTCACGCCTGCCGAGCAGCTCGCCTGTCCGGTCAGGGCGCCTGCGGTACGCAACGCGGCGTCGGTCTCGTCGTTGACGAAGCCGCTCAGCGCGTAGCCGAGGTTGGCCGGCGGAGTGCTCCCGTAGACCATCGACTGGTCGCTGCTGGGCGTGATCGTCAGGGTCGCCGGCGTCACGGAGAACGTGACCGTCTCCGTCGACACCGTGAAGGCGTAGTTGGAGGCGGTCAGGGTGCCCTGTGTGCAGCTGATCGTATAGCTCGCGACGGAGCTCGTCTGGCTCACGCCCGCCGAGCAGCTCGCCTGTCCGGTCAGGGCGCCGGCCGTACGGAGCCCGGCGTCGGTCTCGTCGTTGACGAAGCCGCTCAGCGCGTAGCCGAGGTTGGCCGGCGGAGTGCTCCCGTAGACCATCGACTGGTCGCTGCTGGGCGTGATCGTCAGGGTGGCCTTGTCCACCGTCAGGTCGCCGGCTGCTGCGCTGCCGAAGTAGTACATGGGCTCGGTCGCGAAGTGCGCCTTGACCGCCGCGGAGTATGTGGCTGCATTCGTGTACCCGGCAGGCAGCGTCACATCCGCAAGCGTCGCCACGCCGTTGCTGTCGGTCGTTGCCGAGCCGACCCCTGACGTGCCGATCTGGAAGGTGACCGTCTTGCCGGCCAGCGGGTCTCCGTTGGCTCGGTTCGTCAGGGTCGCCGTCAGCGTCGCGTTGCCACCGTAGGTCGCGTGGCCCGAGATCGCGCTGAGCGCCGTCGGGGCCTTCCAGATGGGGAACGACTGGCTGAGTGGGCCGGCAGCGAGGTAGTTTGCATCGGAAGCGAGCGACGCCTCGATGACGCACGCGAATGCGGCGGTGGCACTCTCGCTGGCGCTGGTGATCGTCACGGTGCCGTCACTGGTCACAGTGCAGCCCACGCTGCCGGAGCCGAGCGCGAACGTGATCGCCCCCGTGTCGTCGGCGGGCTTGCTCGCGTACGCCGCGACGCTGAAGGGCGCATCGCCGTAGGTCTTGCTGAACGCGTCCGGAAGGACGAAGGTGAAGGTCGGCGTACCTGCCGTCACCGTGAGTTCGCCGTTGACGAAGGCGAAGCTGTAGTTGGCGGCGCTCAGGGTGTCTTGGGTACAGCCGATCGAATACGGGCTGCCCGACACCGTGTACGGGCCGGCGACGATGCTGCAGCTCGGGCTGCCCGTCACCCCGCTCGTGCCGATGGTCTGTCCGTAGACGAACCCGGAATAGCTGACCGAGGGCGTGGGAAGGGTGCCGCCGTACGTCATCGACTTGTTGTCGGCCGTGACGGTGAGTTCCGCCTTGGCGATGTTGAATGACGCGCTGATCGGCCCTGCGGCGAGGTAGCTCCCGTCCGCGGCAATCGAGGCCGTGATCACGCACATGTCCGAGCCAGTCGCCGCGCCGGCGATCGTGACCTGGCCGACACTCGTCACCGTGCAGCCGACGCTGCCCGATCCGAGGGCGAAGGTAATCACACCGGCGTCGTCGGCCGGCCTGGAGGCGTACCCGGCGACGCTGAAGGACGCGTCGCCGTAGGTCTTGCCGAGAGCCGACAGGTCGAAGGTGAAGGCAGGCGTCATCTGGGCGATGTTGGTCAGGCTGAAGCTGGCTGGAGCCGTCGCGCCGGCGGCGCTCGCGCTGACCGTGTAGCTCCCGCCCGCGCCGCTGGCGGTCGCCGCCGCGCTCGCGGTGCCATCCGTCCCGATGGTTGCCGGGTTGCTGCTGAACGTCGCGGTGGCGCCCGTCGCCGGAGCGCTGAAGGTGACGTTGCCGCCGGCCACGGGGTCGGTTCCGGTGCCGCTCACCGTCACCTGGAGCGGGTCGGCGAAGGCATGGCCGATCGCTGCGCTCTGGCTGTCGCCGCCGCTGACGCTGAGGCTGAAGGGCTGCGCCTCGAACGCGCCCATGTCGCAGCCGCTGCCCTGGGGGCGGGTCACCCCGCGCTGGTCGGTGGCCGGGCACGCTGTGCTGTCCGCGGCGTCGATGGCAGTGCTGCCGGGAAGGAGCGGGAAGGTCTTCGTTGAGCCGCCGTAATAGCCGAGCGGCCCGAGTAGCGGATTGGCGCTGATGTTGCCCGTGCCGCTGTAGCCGCCCTGGACGTCGCTGTAGGTCATCGTCGTTGGGATCGGAAGGGTCACGCGATATTCTGGGTACCCAACGTAGCCGTGGTCGCCATAGAGGATGCTGTTCCTGACCGTCACGCTGCCTCTGTTACTGCCGCCCCCGTTGGCCTCGATCGCGCCCGCGCTCCCGCCCGAGTTGCCGCTGAAGGTCGCGTTCGTGAGGGTCACGGTGCCCCAGAGGTTCTCGATCGCACCGCCACCAGACGTTGCGGAGTTCCCGCTGAAGGTGGCATTCGTGAGCGTGACCGTCGCCTGCATGTTGTAGATCGCGCCGCCACTGTTGCCGCTCGATGTTCCGTGCGTCCAGTTGCCGCTGAAGGTGGCGTTGGTCAGGGTCAGCACGGCGAGCCCATTGGAGTAGACGGCGCCGCCGCCGCTGCCGTTCCCAATGCCGTGGTTGCCGATGAAGGTGACATCGGTCCACGTCGAGTACTTCGGGGCATCGCCCTGGTTGATCCACACGGCGCCGCCACCCCAGCCTGCCGAGTTCTCGCTGAACGTGACGTTCGAAAGCGTGGAGGCGGTGTTCTGGTTGTACATGGCGCCGCCGCCCGACGACGACGCCCCGCTCGCGTTGGCCGTGTTGCCGCTGAAGGTGACGTCGGTCAGGGTCAACGAGGCGGTATCGCTGTACATCGCCCCACCGCCGCCCGTGGCCGTGTTGCCGCTGAACGTGACGTCGGTGAGCGACGGAGAGCTGTTGCTCAGGTTCGCCATCCCGCCGCCGTTGGTGGCCGTGTTGTTGCTGAAGGTGACGCTCGACAGCGTCGGGCTACCGGGGTTGTTCGCCATCCCGCCACCCGCGCCGTTGGATGCCGTGTTGCCGCTGAAGATCACGTTGCGCACGGTCGGGCTGCCGCCCGAGGCGATATACATGCCGGCGCCATAACTGTTCGTGCCGCCGCCGTTGGCGTTGCCGCCGGTCACGGTGAAGCCGGCGAGGACAGCGAGCGGGCCGGTGCCGGTGCCGGTCACGACGTGGTAGGTGTTCTCGCTGTTGTTCGCGAAGTCTGCCCCGTCGTCGCCGTTGAGATCGCCACTCAGTGTCGTGACGTTCGTCTTTGGGTCGCGCTGATCGAGGCTCGTCTCGGTGCCGGCGAAGCCGCCGTACACGGCCACGCCGGCCTTCAGCTGGAACGTGGCAGTGCGTGGAGCGGGCAGGTCCGTGGTGTCAGGCGTGTACGTCCCCGCCGCGACCCAGATCTGGTCACCCGGCGTCGCCTGCGTGAGGGCCCGTGAGAGTGCGCTGCACGCGTTGGCCCAGCTGGAGCAGTCGGCACTGCCGGCGCCCGTCTGGGTCACGTAGAGGATGGGCCCGGCCGGGACGACGGCCACGCTGAACGTCTGCTGGACCTGCGTCGCCGGGTTGTAGTCGGCGTCGCCGGCCTGGTTGGCGTCGACGGTGCAGGTCCCAGCGGCGGCGAAGCTCACGACGCCGCTTGCATCGATCGAGCAGACGGAGCTAGCCGAGGCGTCAATGGTGAGGGTGACCGGGAGCCCCGAGGTTGCGCTGGCCGTCGGAGTGTAGGTCGGCCCGCCGACCGTCGCGCCGGTGGGCGCGCTCGAGGTGAAGGTGATGGTCTGATCAGCCGGCCCGGCCGCGTTCACCATGAACGACTGCAGGACGGGGGTCGCCGCGAGGTAGTCGGCATTGCCGGGTTGGGTCGCGTCGACCGCGCAGAGCCCGGCCGCGGTGAAGTGGACCACGTTGCTGGCGTCGATCGAGCATACGGAGCTCGAGGTGCTGCGGACGACGAAGACCACCGGCAGCCCCGAGCTGGTGAAGCCCGTCGCGTTCCAGGTCCCCCCGACCACGGCGTTGGTGGGCGGGGCCGAGGTCCAGCCGACGATCTGGCTCGACTTGCCCACGCTGAACGTCTGCTGGACCTGGGGCGCCGCACGGTAGGTCGTGTTGCCGGCCTGGTTCGCGTCGATCGTGCAGGTGCCGACGCCGGTGAATGAGACAACGCTGCCGCTGATCGAGCAGATCGAGCTTGTCGTGCCGTCGATCGTGAAGGTCACGGGCAAGCCCGAGGTCGCGGTCCCGGTCGGCGTGTACGTCCCGTGGTAGACGGCGGTACTCGGCGCGACCGAGGTGAAGCTGATCGTCTGGCTCCAGTTCCCGCCCGGCGTGAGGAAGCGCACGATCACGAGACCTGAACCGCCCGCACCGCCCGTGCCGTTGGTGAAGGACGCGGTGCCGCCGCCGCCGCTCCCGCTGTTCGCGGTCGCCGCGCCTCCGGGGCTCGTCGTCGAGGCATTCCCGGCTCCGCCGCCCGCGGCGCCCAGACCGGGTGAGGTCGCGTATGACCCGTTCCCCCCGGTTCCCTCGCTGCCGCCGCCGCCCCCGCCGGCGTAGGCGGTGCTATAGCCGGCGAACAGGCCCAAGGACGGAACCGCGCCCGGGCCGCCATCGCCGCCGCTGATCTCGGCGGCGTTTCCACCGGCGGCCGAGCTCCCGCCGCCACCACCGCCGAACAGGGTTTCCCACTCGGTCGGGCTACCACCTGAGTAGAGCTTCGGCTCGCCACCGGCGTAGTCGGCGCCGGAGGCCCCGCCGTAGCCGGTGCCGCCCGCGTACGGCGCACCCCAAAAGCCGCCGGCACCCGGGCTTCCGCCGGGCGCGCTCACGCTGACCCCGCCCGCGACGAACGAGGAGGTCCCGCCAGCAGTCCCGCTCACCCCCGAGACTCCACCGGCCCCGCCGGCACCCACGGTGATCGTCGCGCTGGCGCCCGGAGTCACGGCCCGGTACGTCGCCTGGACGACTGCGCCGCCACCGCCGCCGCCGCCCGCGCCAGGTTTGGAGGAGCTCGGGTCCTGGCTGCTTCCGCCGCCGCCCCCGCCGCCCACGGCGACGACGTCGACGGACGAGACGCCATCCGGGATCGTCCAGGTGGCCGACGCGTCGAACGTCGCCTCACAGATCCCCCCGCCCACGCCCGCGCTCGGTAGTGGGCAGTTCACGGCCGCAGCCGGAGGTGTCAGCCATACCGCCTGGGCGGGCAGCAAGAGCGCGACGGACGCGACCAGCACGGCGAAGCGTCGCACAGCCTGAACGTGGTCGGACGGCAGCCGCTGACGGGACCCCATGACACGCCTCCATCCTGAGGGGCCCCTACGGCATTGAGAACTGAACGTCTGGACAGGCCCCGTCGTCTCCGCGACCGTCCTGGTCGCGATACGGCCACTGTCGATCGAGGGTGGCGTGCGGGCTACCGTGCCGGTACGGGGGTGGGTACGGTATCGAAGCCCGTATACGGGGATGGACGACCGTACCGAATGCCGTACTGGTACGGTAGGCGGCGAGCCGAGTCGCCCCTACTGTCGCCCGCATGGAGCGCGGCGACCGGACGAGCGACGGGCTACCCTCCGCCGGCGCCGACCCGCGCGAGGCGGATGCGGCGCTCGGCGATGCCGGCGACATCGTGGCGCGGGCCGCGGCCGACGAGGCGGCGGCCGACGCGGCACGCGCGCGGTTCCGCCGGCAGGGCCTGCCGGCGCTGGCGCCCGACGAGCGGATCGAGCCGCTCCTCGAACCTGGTGAACTACTCGTGGCCGTCCGCCATGCCGCGCTGCTCGAGCGCCGCGATCCGAGCCCGGGCGAGCGGCTCACGACGGGGGTGGCGGGCGAGCTCTATGTGACGTCACGCCGCCTCGTGCTCGTCGGCCGCCTGACGCTCTCGGTCGAGCTCGCCGCGATCGCCGATGCCGTCGTCTCCGGGGAACGGCTCCTCCTCGTCCTGCGCGACGGACACGGGGTGGCCCTGCAGGTCGCGGGGCCGCGCCGGCTGTGGGTCGAGATCGCCGCGGCGCGCGCGTCCGCGAGGGCTGCTCAGGCCGCGGGGTCGGGCGCCGGTCCTCAGCCGGCGGCGCGGTAGCGGCGCGCGGCCTCGGCCCGGTTCCGCGCGCCGAGCTTGTGCAGGATGCGGCTGACGTGCGCCTCCACCGTGCGCGGCGAGAGCGTCAGGGCCAGGGCGATCTCGTGATCGGTGAGCCCCTCGGCGAGGCGCGCCAGCACCTCGGCCTCGCGCGCGGTGAGCGTGCCGAGCGCGGGATCCGCCGGACTCCCCGGGCCTGCGCCGGGGCGCGACGTTCCGACCAGGCGCTGCACGAGGCGCGCCGCCGTCTTGTGGCTCATCGCGAGCTCGCCCTCCCAGGCCGCCCGTACGGCGCGCGCAAGTCCGTCGACGGAGAGGTCCTTGGTGAGGTAGCCCACCGCGCCGAAGCGCATCGCCTCGAGCACGTGGCGGTCCTCGCGCGAGGCGGTCAGCATGACGATGCGCGTGTCGGGCAGCCGTGGTGCGAGCTCGCGCACGAGCGCGACGCCGTCCATGCCGGGCAGCTCGATGTCGAGGAGCAGCACGTCGGGACGGAGGCGCGGCGCGAGCTCGAGGGCGTCCTCGGCGCTCGCGGCCTCGCCGACCACCTCGAGCCCGGGCACGCCCAGGGCCTGGCGCACGGCGCTCCGCACGAGCGGATGGTCGTCGACGATCATGACGCGGAGGCAGGTGGGGGCAGCGTGCGCCGTCATGCCGGAGCGGCCTCGAGCGGCGCCGTCGCGAGCGGCACGGCCGCGGCGAGCGGCCCGGCGTCGATGGGCACGACGAGCCGGACCCGCGTCCCCTTCGCCGGCGCCGACTCGATCTCGAGCCGGGCGCCGATCCCGGCCGCCCGTTCGCGCATGCCCGCCAGGCCGAACCTGCCAGCCCCCACTGACCCGGGGTCGAAGCCCCGCCCGTTGTCGCGGACCTCGAGGACGAGGTGGCCGCCGTCGAGGACGCCGCGGACCCGCACCAGCGTGGCATCGGCGTGACGCCGCACGTTGGTGAGCGCCTCCCCCACGATGCGCAGCGTCTCGGCCTCGGCGCGCGACGGCAGGGCCGGCAGGTCGGTGCCGCAGTCGAACTCGACCGACAGCCCGAAGCGGTCCTCGAAGTCCTCGAGCGAGCGCGCCAGCAGCGCGCGCAGCGACCCGTTCGTCGCGTCCGGTGCGCGCATCGTCGCCACCGCCTCCCGCGCCTCGGCCATGCCCGCGTCGACGGCCGCGGTCACCTCGTCGCAGAGCGCCCGCGCCTCGGCACTGAGGCCCGGCTGGGCAGTGAGACGCGTGGCCTTGAGCTTCGCCAGCCAGAGGTCCTGCGCCAGGCCGTCGTGCAGCTCGCGCGCCAGCCGCTCGCGCTCCCCGGCCGCCGCGAGCGCCCGTTCCTGCGCGACGAGCTGCGCCTCGACGCGGCGCAGCGCCGTGATGTCGTGGAGCAGGACGAGCCGCCCCATCGGCCGGCCCTGCCAGTCGGCCAGCGGGGTGCTGCTGACCTGGCAGGTGCGCGTGCCGTCGGACGACTCGTAGGCGGCCTCGCCGGCGGTGTCCGCGTCGAGCACGCAGCGCGCGAGATCGGGGGAGGCGGCCAGCGCCAGTGCGGCCGGTTGGCCGAGCATCGAGCACCGGTCACGTCCGAGCAGGCGCAGCGCAGCCTCGTTGAGGTCGGCGATCCTGCCCTGCCCGTCGAGCACGAGGAGGCCGTCGGGCATGCGCGCGAGGATCGTCTCGCGGGCCACCGGCACGAGGTCGAACAGGCGGAACCGCAGCAGGGCCACGGCGTACATGAGGGCGGCGGCGTCGAAGCTGACCACGCCCGAGACGATGTTCGGCACGTAGGCGATCTCGAAGGCCACCAGGGGGTACAGCAGGCGCATCGCGACCTGCCCGGTGAGGATCAGCGCGACCGGCACGCGATGGGCCGGCGAGCGCGCGAAGAGGAGGAGGAAGACCGCGGTCGAGCCGATGAACAGGGCGACGACGACGCCGGCCGACCCCAGCCCCAGGAGCGTGCGGACGCCCTGCACCTGCTCGCCGTTCCACCACACGTTGCTCCAGGCGAGGCGTCCCCCGGCCACGGCGTCGAGCCCGACGTGGGCGACCGTCACGCCTGCGAGGAGGGCCACCACGGGGCGCGTCAGCCAGCGCTCGAGCCCGGCGTAGACGAGGGCGAACCAGAGGGCGAGGACGGCGCTCGGGACCGTCAGCGCGTCACGGAAGAGGAACCAGGGGCGCTTCAGCGCCGGATCGACCGCCGCCGCCTCGCCTGCCGCGCCCAGGCACCACAGCACGAGGAGGAAGGCCACGAGCGCGAGCGGGAGGGCGCCGCGCGTGTCGCCGCGCCGCCGCCAGAGGTAGAGCCCGATCGCGCCAATGAACACGGCCGAACCGAGCGTCGGCCAGAGCATCGGGTCGAAGTGGTAGGCAAGCAAGACGCAGACCTTCGATGGCACAGCCGTAAGCCGTGCGCTCGGGGGAGCTGGGCCGTAGCCGCCGAGCGCGATCACCCCCCCACGATCTGCGTCAGCGTGCGCCTTGCAGTCCAGGTTGCGTAGGGCCGATGGTCGTGACTCGCGACACGGGATCTCTCGGAGACCGTCCTCATGAATCACAGCAAGCGGAGCGCGGTCATGGACTTGCTTCGCCGCGGGCCATGAACTGCGGCTGTGTGTCGCGACTTGACGGACGGCGACGAGGTCGCTAGCATCAGGAACGCTTTATATAAAGTCCCGCTCACGTGAGGGTTCCTCCTGCCTTCCCCGGCACACATCCGGTCGACCATCGCGACCATCACGGCCGCACCCGACGAGCTGCGTGACCTTCGCGGGTTCCACAAGGCGCTCGGCGACGTGACCCGGCTGCGCATGATCCAGCGGCTCGCCGAGGGCCCGGCGACCGTGACCGATCTCGTCGAGCTCGTCGACCTGTCGCAGCCACTCGTCTCGTGGCACCTGCGGACCCTCAAGGCCGCCGGACTCGTCGAGACGCGGCGGGTCGGGCGCGAGGTGATCTGCTCGCTGCGACGCGACGAGTTCGAGCGGTACGAGCGGGCGCAGGCGTGGCTGCTGGCGGCGGGCACGGACGCAGATGCGGCGCGCGGCCGGCCGGCCACGGACGAGGCGACGGCGTGACCGAACACTCCCTCGTCCCGCCCGAGACCCGGGCGCGGATCAAGACGCTGGCCGTGCCCGTG
>JAKAAV010000437.1 GCA_021802185.1 Chloroflexota bacterium
GACGTAGCCCGTGCCCCCCGGCGCGTCGCCGCCGACGACTGCGACAGCACCCACGTCGCGCGCCTCGACGACGAGATCACGCACCTTGTCCCTGCTCGACGCGTTGACGAGCGGGCCGAGCTCGACCCCCTCGTCGAGGCCAGGCCCCATCCGCAGGGCCCCCATCCGCTGCGCGAGCCGCTCGGCGAACTCTGCGGCGACGGATGCCTCGACGTAGAAGCGGTTGGCGGCGGTGCACGCCTCTCCCCCGTTGCGCATCTTCGCGACCATCGCGCCGTCGATTGCGGCGTCGAGATCGGCATCCGCGAACACGACGAACGGCGCGTTGCCACCCAGTTCCATCGAGCAGCTGACAACGTTCTCGGCCGCCAGCCCGAGCAGCGTGCGCCCGACCTCGGTCGACCCCGTGAACGAGAGCTTGCGCACCCGCGCGTCGGAGAGCACCGCGCGGGCCACGTCGCCGGAGCGACGCGAGGGCACGATGTTCACGACGCCCGGCGGGACACCCGCCTCTTCGAGAACCCGTCCCACTGCGAGCGCGGTCAGGGGAGTCTCGCTCGCAGGCTTGCAGACGACGGTGCAGCCTGCCGCCAGCGCCGGTCCGATCTTGCGGGTGAGCATCGCTGCCGGGAAGTTCCATGGCGTGATGAGCAGCGCGACGCCCATCGGCTGGCGCGTCACGAGTATGCGGTTCGCACCCGACGGTGCGGTCATGAGCTCTCCCGCGTTGCGAACCGCCTCCTCCGAGAACCACCGGAAGAACTCCGCCGCGTACGCGACCTCGCCGCGCGCGTCTCCGAGCGCCTTGCCGTTCTCGAGCGTCATCAGACGAGCCAGCTCTTCGGCACGGTCCGTCATGATGCCGTAGGCGGCCCGC
This sequence comes from Chloroflexota bacterium, assembly GCA_021802185.1. GTDB lineage: Bacteria > Chloroflexota > Limnocylindria > Limnocylindrales > CSP1-4 > JAJYNJ01. The sequence continues at coordinate 878 of JAKAAV010000437.1, forward strand.
AGGACCTCGGAACGGTGCCGCGGCGACGTCGACCGCCACTCGGCAAGTGCGTGCGCCGCCGCGTCCACAGCAGCGAGGGCGTCGTCGACCGTGCCGTCCGCCACGGGCGCGACGACTTCCTCGGTCGCGGGGTCGAGCACGTCGATCACCGACCCGCTCGACGCATCTCGCCACTCCCCGCCGACGAGGCATCCCGTCGGCACCCACGAGAGCAGCTCGTCCGCAGCCCGCCGCGTATCGTGCCCGGAAGCGATCGCGGTCATCGAGAAGCCCTCCTCGCGGCCCCGGGCCGCAGGATCCCGCGGCTCATCAGTACGGGTTCGTCACGAACAGCTCCTGAGCCGGGAACAGCGTCAGGATCTGCGGGCCCTCGTCCGTGACGACGATCTCCTCTTCGATCCGCGCGGCCGAGTAGCCGTCCGTCGCCGGGCAGTACGTCTCGAGCGCGAACACCATGCCGGCCTCGATCTCCATGGGGTGCTGCAGGGAATTCAGCCTGCTGATGATCGGACGCTCGTGCAGCGCCAGGCCGAGGCCGTGGCCGAACTCGAGCCCGAATGCCTCTCTCTCGCTCGCCAGGCCGATGTCCTGCGCCGTCGGCCAGCCGCGCGCGATCTCGTCCGTCGCGACTCCGGGCTTGACCAACGCGATGGCGGCGTCCATCCAATCCCGGGCCCGCGCGTAGGCGTCGCGCTGGGCGGGCGTCGAGTACCCCACCGAGAAGCAGCGGTAGTAGCAGGTGCGGTAGCCGTTGAACGCGTGCATCACGTCGAAGAACGCCTGCTCGCCCGGCCTGATCATCCGGTCCGAGAAATTGTGCGGATGGGGCACGCAGCGTTCACCGGAGACCGCGTTCACCGACTCGACGTCGTCGGATCCCATGCGGTACAGCGTGTCGTTCACGAGCGCGACGATCTCGTTCTCCCGGACGCCGGGCTTCAGCGCTTCCGTGACGAGCTGGTAGGCGCCGTCCACCATTGCGGCAGCCCGTGACAGCAGCATGATCTCGTCGGCGGACTTGATCTGCCGAGCGTCGAGCATCACCTGCTGACCGTCCCGCACGTCGATCCCCGCGTTCTGAAGGGCGAAGATCGTCGGTGCGTCGATCAGGTCGACGCCAACCGGCATGTCCTGGACACCCGCCTGGCGCAGCACTTCGGCGATCTCTGCGACGGCTTCGTCGGCCAGCCCTGCATCGGGCCCGACCGCGCCCCGCATCGTGCTCACCGCGGGTCGCGAGTTCGCCGGATCGAGCCACGGCGAGTACAGCCGGTGATGCACCGCCGCCGAGCCGAAGTCCCAAAGGACCGGCTCCGCGCCGCGTGCGAGGACGCAGTAGCGCGTGAGCTTGTCGCGCGTCCACTCCCCGATCGCCGTGCTGGTGATGTAGCGGATGTTGTTGCAGTCGAAGCAGAGCACGGCACCGAGCTCCGAGCGCTCGAGCGCCTCGCGCGCCCTGCGCAGCCGGTAGTCGTGCAAGCGACGAAAGTCCACACGGGCCTCGAAGTCCACCGCCATCGCGCCCGGTGCAGGCGCTGCGCGGTGGCTCCGGTCGGAGCTGGCCGTCATGTGGCTCACGCTACACCCCAATCGATTGCATCCTCGTGCCGGCCTCGCTCGGGGCGGTGCCGTCGACACGGCCACGGGTCGCTCCGCCCGCTTGACCCTCCAGCGG
>JAKAAV010000438.1 GCA_021802185.1 Chloroflexota bacterium
GCACGCTGGGAGGATGCCCCGCTCCCGAAGGACGCACCGGTCCCCCCGGCCGACAATTGCGTGCTGCCGGAGCGGAAGCGCAGCGCCGGCTCGACATCCTGCTGCGCGGCCCCGGCGGACCGGAGCGCGGCCCGCGCGTTCAAAGCCGACGCCGGGATGACCGCCGCCTTGGCGCGCAGCGCAGGGGTGATGTCCTGCGCCACGGCTGCGCGGGCGGATCGAAGGGCGGCAGAGTCACCGACGGGCGAAGCCCCGGAGGTCACTGCGGCGGCGCGCCAGCGCAGCGCAGGGGTGAGGTCCTGGATCGCGGCCGCTCCGGTGGACACGGCCGGTTCGGCCTGCGGCGCCGCCCGGTGGAGCGCTGCCGTCGAGCCGATGCCCGTCGCGGGAAGGATGTCGAGGGACGCTCTGGTCGCGGCGATCACCGTTGTGAGGGCCACACCCAGCAACGCGATCCCGATGAGATACGGATAGACGTTGCGTCCGACTCTGATCATCGCTCTCCTCCTATCCTCGAGGCAGCCGCCACGGTCTCGATGGGGCGGAGCACCGACCGCTCCGATGACGGCAGCCTGGCGCTAAGGGGTGGGCGAGCACATCGAGAGACCTCGGAACATTCGCAGCGGCCGCACCCTCATTTCCCATGTCAGCGCGTCAGCGGCCGGCGGGCGAAGTAAGCCTTCGCGTAGGTGAACGTGGCGATCGACTGGGCTCATCCGTGTCGCGCCCGCACATCCTGCCGTTCTCCGGTCGCCAGCCGGGGGCGCGGACTCGACCCGCCGGGGCTCCTGGCGCTGGCGCCTGTGCTTCGTCCAGTGCCGCCCCCATCCAGTCGTGGTTTCGCAGTGGAGGTGTCTCACGGGTGAAACCATCTGTGGCATGGACACCGGCTGTGCGGGGCGCTGTCCGTGGCCGGCGATGACGGCGGTGTTGGGTCAGCGGATAGTCCACGCCGCCAGGATGGCCGCCGCGTCGAGCACGACGTCGAAGGTGGCTTGGGCGGCAGCGTCGCTGCCGAGCCGCGACACGGCGACTTTGACCGACGTGGAGGGGATGCCCGGGACCTTGGCCGCAGCAGTCACGAGTGCGTTGTAATCCGCGAGGGATACCGGCTTGTTCTCACGCCACTTGATCGTGCCGATGAAGGCGATTTGCTTGGCTGGCGGGTCTCTCCGATCCGCACCGACGAGGTCGATCTCGACGGCATTGTCAGGCGTCCAGTAGGCGCCCACGACCGCGGCGGGTCCGAACCGCGGGTCGGGGATCATTTCATCGAGTGACTCGCGGATCAATGCCTCGATCGCCTTGCCGCGGTACGTCGGCCAGTCACGGAGAATGAGATCGGCGACGACACGACCGCGTCCCCGCTCGATCTCCCCCCAGTGGCGATCGATGAAGCGCATGTAGAAACGAAGGAACGGATCGACGATCTCATAGCGCGAGTCGCGCGAGGGGGCGGTAGAGAGCGGGCGTCGAGCCTCCACGACTCGCTTCTCGCCGATGAGAAGGTCAAGTGGCGGCTTGAGGTTGTTCGCCTCGACACCGACCTCGTCCGCGATGTCGCCGCGCTTGCGGAACCCCTCTCCGATCACGGACAGGATCGTCCTCGCCTGTGTGCTCGAACTGAACTCGGCATCGAGGATGAGCCGTCCCGTGGTCACAAGGGCGGTGCCGTCATCCACGAGCTGGTCGGCGAGGAAGTCCTTGAGGGTGTGTGCCATCTTCGCCCGAACGAGCTTGGGGAAGCCGCCGGTGGCGAGGTAGGAGTCGAGGGCGTCGGCCCCGGCAAGCCCTGACAAGGCTGCGGCTTCGGCCGGGTTGAGCGGAGGGACGAGCAGCTCGCGACTGGGTCGCTGGTGTAGCGGGTGTTTGGGGGCCGTGATCATCTCCATCATTGCCTGGTCGGAGCCAACCAGGATGAGCAGCACGGGCTGCCTGGAGAGCGTTCGGTCCCAGGCCGTCTGGACTGCGCCGAGAACGGCGTCTCGTGCCTGCTCGGTCGCACCGAGCAGGTAGGGAAACTCATCGAGCACGATGACGCTCGGGCGTGGTTGATCGGACCCGCCGGCCGCGGTCACAAGTGCGGCCTGCCAGGTCGCGAATGCGACGCCCTCCCCCTGCTCTCGGGATGGCAGGCTCGAGGCTGCGAGAGCCTGCGCGAACAGGCCGAGCTCACGTTCGCCGCCGACTGGCGCACGTCCAGCAGGTGGAGGGACGCGATCCTCGGGCCGGCCAGCGCAGGGGCGGTCGATTCCGGCGCGGGGCCGATCGATCGCGGCCACGGAGAACGGAGTTCAGGCGATCAGGCGGCCCGGCGTGCCTGGGCCATGCCTCCCGCCCGCGGTGAGCTCAAGGGGATCGACCTGTCACGGCTCGATCCGGACGACCCCGACGAGCGGTCGATCCTCATCGAAGCCGAGCATCCGGAGTTCGCGCAGGCCCTGAAGGGCAACACGGACGTCGAGGTGAACGGAGTGGCGGTCAATCCCCGCCTGCATCTGGCGCTCCATGAGATCGTCGCGAACCAGCTCTGGGACGGGCAGCCGCCCGA
>JAKAAV010000439.1 GCA_021802185.1 Chloroflexota bacterium
CGCCGCGGCCGCGAACCCGGGTGGCACGTGGGGCGACGCGTTCCCGGCGTTCGCCCGGGCGTTCGAGGCGATCGCCACGGCGAAGGTCAGCACCGGCGCCGAGGACGCCAGGCGGCTCGGGCTGCTGCGCGCCGAGGATGCCGTCTCCGTCGACCCCGACCGCGTCGTCGCCGACGCGCTGACGGTCGGCCGGGCCCTGCTCGAGACGGGCTACCGGCCACCGGTCGAACGGCCGATCCCGGTGCTCGGGCGGCGCGGCATCGCGGCCGCGGAGTCGTTGACCTGGAACCAGCTGGTCGGCGGGTACATCAGCGAGTACGACCGCGAGCTGGCGCTGTCGCTGGCGCGCGTGATGTGTGGCGGCGACGTCGCCGAGGGCACCGAGGTCGAGGCGGACCACCTGCTCGACCTCGAGCGCGAGACGTTCCTGAGACTGCTCGGACAGGCCAAGACGCGAGAGCGGATCCGGCACTTCCTGAAGGCCGGCAAACCGCTGCGCAACTGACGACGGGATGGCGGCCGTGAGCTTGTTGACCACGGGGACGGCGATCGAAGGGAGCGACCGATGCGCGACGCGGTGATCGTGAGCGCGGTCCGCACGGCGGTCGGACGCGCGCCGCGCGGCGCGCTGCGGGAGACGCGCGCCGACGAGCTGGCGGCGACGGCGGTCCGCGAGGCGCTCGCGCGCGTCCCGGAGCTCGATCCGGCCGAGGTCGAGGACGTGGTGCTCGGCTGTGCGATGCCGGAGGGCGAGCAGGGGCTCAACGCCGCACGGCCCGTCGCGCTGGCCGCCGGGCTGCCTGTCGGCGTGTCTGCCATGACCGTCAATCGCTTCTGCGCGTCGGGGCTCCAGGCGCTCGCGATCGCGACCCAGTCGGTCGCGATGGGACAGGCCGACGTCGTCGTCGCCGGCGGGATGGAGTCGATGTCGGCCGTCCCCATGACCGGGCACCATTTCTCGCCCAGCCCCGCCCTCACCGCCGCGTGGCCCGACGTGTATCTCTCGATGGGGCTCACCGCCGAGGAGGTCGCGCGCCGCTACGGGGTCTCGCGCGAGGACCAGGACGCGTGGGCGCTCCGGTCGCACCGGCGTGCCGCGGCGGCTCAGGAATCCGGGTCCTTCGCCGACGAGGTGGTGCCGGTGACGGCACGCCGGACGGTGGTCCGCGAGGGGCGACCGGGGGTCGAGGCTCGCGAGTTCGCGGCCGACGAGGGCATCCGGCGCGACACGAACGAAGCCTCGCTCGCGGCGCTGCGCCCGGTGTTCGCCCGCGGCGGCGTCGTGACGGCCGGCAACAGCTCGCAGATGAGCGACGGGGCGGCCGCGATGGTCGTGATGAGCGGCGAGCGGGCGGCGGCGCTCGGGCTGCGGCCGCTGGCGCGGCTCGTCTCCTACGCGACGGTCGGCGTGTCGCCGGAGGTCATGGGCATCGGCCCGGTCGAGGCCGTGCCGAAAGCGCTCCGTCGCGCGGGCCTGTCGCTCGCCGACGTCGACGTCGTCGAGTTCAACGAGGCGTTCGCCGCACAGGTCGTCGCGGTCGTCCGGGCGCTCGGGTTCGACGAGGAGCGGACGAACGTCAACGGCGGGGCGATCGCGCTCGGGCACCCCCTCGGCGCGACCGGCGCGAAGCTGACGACCCAGATCATCCACGAGCTCGCGCGGCGCGGCGGGCGGTACGGGCTCGTGACGATGTGCGTGGGCGGCGGCCAGGGCGCGGCCGGGATCATCGAGCGTCTGGACGGCGACCCGTTTGCGCAGGCGGCGCGGTGGCGAGAGCGGCGCGCGACGGAGCCGGCGGCGGACGGAGCGGCAGCACCGGCGGGCACGAGTCCGGCGGCAGCGGAGGCGGCGTGATGACCGAGACTCAGACGATGGTGCCCGGGACGTCCGGGCCGGTCCCGACTGCGCCGCCCGTGCTCCCGGCCGGTGGCGCGTTCGTCGTGCGCGGCGCCGAGCCGGCCGAGGTGTTCACGCCGGAGCGGCTGGACGAGACGCAGCACGCGATCCGGGACGCCGTGCGCGAGTTCGTCGCGCGATCGGTCGAGCCACGCCGCGAGGACGTCGAGGCGCGCGACTACGCCGCGCACCGGGCGCTCCTGCGCGAGCTCGGCGAGCAGGGCTACCTCGGCGTCGACGTGCCGGAGGCGTACGGCGGGGCAGGCCTGGACAAGGTCACGTCGCTGCTGGTGAGCGAGGGGCTCGCCGAGGCGGGCAGCTTCGCGGTCACGTACGGCGCGCACGTCGGGATCGGGACGCTGCCGCTCGTGTTCTTCGGCACGGAGGCACAGCGTCGCCGGTGGCTGCCGGGACTGGCGGACGGCTCGATCGTCGCGGCGTACGCGCTCACCGAGCCCGGAGCGGGGTCCGACGCACAGGGGATCCGGACGCGCGCGGACCTGTCGCCCGACGGGACCCACTACCTGCTGAACGGCAGCAAGCAGTTCATCACGAACGCCGGGTTCGCCGACCTGTTCACCGTGTACGCGAAGGTCGGCGGCGAGCAGATGACGGCGTTCCTCGTCCCCCGCGACACGCCGGGGCTCACCGTC
>JAKAAV010000440.1:0-614 GCA_021802185.1 Chloroflexota bacterium
GCGAGGCACTCCTCGGCCGGGCGCTCGCACTCGTGGCCCGCGCGCGTGCGCGGCTCTGTGAGATCGACGGGCTGGCGGTCGTCGACCTGCCCCGGCCGGACCCGCTCCGGCTCGTCCTCCTGCTCGCGGGGACGGGCGCCTCGGGGCTCGACGTCGAACGCGACCTCCTGGCGGACGGCATCGCCCTCGAGATGGCCGATCGCGACCTGCTCGTGCCGGTCGTCACGCTCGGCGACGATGATGCGAGCGTGAACGCGCTCTTGGCGTCGGTCGAGCGGTCGATCCGACGGCGCCGCGGACATCCCCGGCCCGTCGCGCCGGCGGCGGCCTGGTCGATCGAGCCGCGCACCGTCCGGTCCCCGCGCGACGCGTTCTTTGCCCCGCGGGAGCACGTGCCGATCGCGACGGCCGTCGGTCGGGTGGCCGCCGAGCTCGTTGCGCCGTACCCGCCCGGCATCCCGGTCCTCGCCCCCGGCGAGGAGGTGTCGGACGCCGCCCTGGACGTCCTCCTCCGCGCGCGCGACGACGGCGTCCGGATCGCCTACGCCGCCGACCCGACGCTGGCGACGCTCGAGGTGCTCGCGTGACCGGCGAGCCTCGGGCCGGAGCGCCGG
>JAKAAV010000440.1:624-2543 GCA_021802185.1 Chloroflexota bacterium
ACAGGCTCCCGCGCGCGTTCCGGCGAACCTGCGGCCGAGCGTCCGGCCCAGCACCCGGAGGATCGCGCGCACGTGACCGGCGATCCGCCGCTCGACCGCACGCCGATGACCGAGGACGAGATCCGGCAGGCGTGGGTCGTCGAGCCGCCGAGGCTCGATGGCCAGATGAAGCGCGAACTCGCGGCCCGCCGCTGGGCCCACGTCCAGAACCACGCGGACGCGAAGACGGCGGTCGTCGAGTCGATCATCGCGAAGGCGATGGCCGCGCGGGACGCGTGACGGAAGGCCGAGTTTTCCGGTCGGACGGGCGGTCTCCCGACGTGAGGAGGAAGCCGCGGATCGCGGCTCAGCCGCGGCGGTGCGGCGACAGGAAGTCCCAGGCGACGCGAGTCGCGTCAAACGAGCGGGTCACGGGGCCGAGGAACGGCGGCACCCATCCGCGCATCCCGGGCCACGTGTGCCCGCCGGCCTCGACCCGGTAGAACGCGAGGTCGGACATCGGCGTCGCGCCGGCCCAGCGGCGCAGCGTCGCGTCGAGCCCGATCTGTTCGACGATGGGGCCGGTGGCCCCGTTCGCCCGCGCGAGCAGCTCGGCCCACGCGTCGACGCCCAGCAACGGTCCTGCGGGATGCCGAAGGTAGAACTTCGCGCGAAGCCCACGCGCTCGTCCGCCCTCGTACCGGGCGAAGCGATCGCCGGTGCCGTGGATCGACAGGAGAGGCACCGGCGCCGCAGGGTGGCACGTCGCCACGATGTCCGCGGCCGCCGTCCCCGCGACCTGGGCCACGCCCGCCAGTCGGTCGGCGTGCTCGCACGCGAGCCGGCCCGCCATCACGGCCCCGTTCGACATGCCCACGACGTACACGCGTCCCGGATCCGCCGACGCCCGCTCGCACGCGTCGGTCACGACCGCCAGCAGGTAGCCGACGTCGTCGACCTCCTCGACGCTCCGCCACCGGCCGCCATGGTACCGGCCGTCGTTCCAGATCTCGCCCACCGCCTGCGGCATCGCCAGCACGAACCCGGCCTCGTCGGCGAGCGCCGAGAACCCCGTCCATCGGTCGAACGTGACGGGGTCGACGCCGCGGCCGTGGAGCTGGAGCACGAGCGGCGGGTGGTCGTCGGCCACATGTTCCGGGACGTGGAGCAGGTACGCGCGGTCGCGCCCGTCGTGGCGGAGGGGGATCCGCGGGTCCGCAGCGGCCGGTGCCCTATCCGTCGAGCGACGCGCCCCCGGCCGCCGCCGCCGCACGCAGCGCGGCCCGCTCCATCGCCCGGCGCTCCGAGTCCGGCACCTGGTTCCGCGCGTGGTAGCTGGATCGCACGAGCGGCCCCGACTCGACGTGCCGGAACCCGAGCGCCAGCGCCTCGTCGCGCAGGTCCACGAACTCCTGCGGCGTGTAGTAGCGCTCCACCGGCAGGTGCTGCTCGGACGGGCGCAGGTACTGGCCGAGGGTCAGGATGTCGCAGTCGACCGCGCGCAGGTCGCGGAACGTCTGGACGAGCTCGTCGTGGGTCTCGCCGAGGCCGACCATGATGCTCGACTTCGTGTGCACGGTCCCCTCGCGACCGGCGATCTCCCGCGCGTACGCCTTGGCCCGCTCGAGGACGCCCAGCGAGCGGTCGTAGCGGGCGCGCTTGCGGACCGGCTTCTGGAGCCGCGCCACGGTCTCGACGTTGTGGTTCAGGATATCGGGCGCGGCCTCCATGACCGTCCGGAGCGGCGCCTCCTCGCCATTGAAGTCGGGGATCAGCACCTCGACGCCCATGCCCGGGCAGCGCGCCCGGAGCTGGCGGATCGTCTCGGCGAAGGCGCCGGCGCCGCCGTCGGGCAGGTCGTCGCGCGCCACGCTCGTCACGACGCAGTGGTCGAGGTCCATCTGCGCGACCGCCTCGGCCACCCGGCGCGGCTCGTCGTC
>JAKAAV010000441.1 GCA_021802185.1 Chloroflexota bacterium
AAGCGGACCAGGGTCAGCGCCGCCCGGCCAGCACCAACCCCTGCCGCGCGGGGACGTCGAGCAGCAGCCGGCCGCCCTGGACCTCCACGTCGGCCGGGCCGTCCGCCCACCCCGGCAGCGGCGCCGCCGTGAGCCGAACGCCGTCGAACCCCGGCAACGGGACCGCGACGCGGTCGCGCGCGTCGCCCGCGTTCACCGCCACCACGGCGATCTCCGCCGCTCCCTCGCGGACGTGGACGTGCGTCATGCCCTCACCCCCGACGACGCGTACGGTCCCTTCCGCGCGGAGCACGGGATGCTCGGCCCGCAGCGTGATGGCGGCTTGGAAGAACACGCGCAGGTCCTCGTCCCACGCCGATCGATCCCACGGGAACGCCCGCCTGGAATCGGGGTCGTGCCCGCCCTCGAGCCCGACCTCGTCACCGTAGTACACGCACGGTGCGCCAGGGAGCGTCATCTGGAGCAGGACCGCGAGGCGGAGCGCGTCACGATCGCCTCCCGCCATCGTCAGGAACCGCGGCGTGTCGTGGCTGTCGAGCAGGTTCAGCTGCACCGCCGTCACGTCGCGGTCGTACGCGGCGAGCAGGTGCCGCAGGCGCGCCCCGAACGCGCGCGCGTCGAGTGGGCCGACGTTCCGGCCGAGCTCCGCCTGCCGCGCGATCACCGGCATGTCGAGCGTGCTTGCGGCGGTGAAGCCGAGGATGGCCTCCAGCAACGGGTAGTTCATCAGGGCGTCGAAGCGTTCCGCGGACACCCACTCCGGCGCCACCTGCCAGATCTCGCCGACGATGTACGCCTCGGGACTGATCGCCCGCACTCGCCGGCGGAACTCGCGCCAGAACTCCGGGTCGTCGATCTCCTGGGGCACGTCGAGCCGCCATCCGTCGATGCCGAACCGGAGCCAGTGCTCCGCGACGCCGAGCAGGTACTCTCGCGCGAACGGGTTCGCGACGTTCCACTTGGGCAGCGCCGGGTGATCCCACCACGCCTGGTACCCGAGCTGGGCGAGGGACGCCGCACCTCTGCGCGCCCCCTGCTCGATCCCGGCCCGCTCGAGGGCGAGGCGCTCGTCGTCCGTCGGGTACGCCCGGATCGGTCGCCCGGCATCGAGCCCCGGCTGATCGAACACGAACCAGTCGCGGTACGGCGACGCCGCGCCATTCTCGAGGACGTGGTGGAACGCCCAGAACCCGCGTCCGGCGTGGTTGAAGACGCCGTCGAGCACGACACGGATGCCGCGCGCATGGGCCGCGTCGAGCAGCTCCCGGAACGCGGGCGTCCCGCCGAGCAGCGGGTCCACCTGGAGGTAGTCGTAGGCGTGGTAGCGGTGGTTCGAGGCCGACTGGAAGATCGGCGTCAGGTACAGCGCGGTGATGCCGAGATCGACGAGGTCGTCGAGGTGCTCAGCGATCCCGAGCAGGTCCCCGCCCTTGAAGCCGAACGGGGTGGGCGGCCCGGACCATGGTTCGAGCGGTCCCGGCTTCGGCACGCGCGGGCTCGCGGCGAAGCGGTCCGGGAAGATCTGGTAGAAGACGGCGTCCCGGACCCAGGCAGGGGTGTCGACGGTCATCCGGCCGTCGATGCTATCGCGTCGGACCGCCATCCGACGCTGTAGCCCCTATCCCTTGACGCCGCCGATCGTCAGGCCGGAGACGATGTACTTCTGCAGGTACAGGTAGACGACGGACACCGGCAGCGCCACGAGGATCGAGTACGCCGCGAACTGCGACCACGGGGTCGTGCCCGAGTACTGGCCCACCATCCCGTTGAGCGTCATCGCGAGGGTCCAGCTCTGCACGTTCCCGGTCAGGAACATCCAGGAGAAGTAGAACTCGGTCCAGCCGGCGATGAACCCGAAGAAGGCCGTCACCGCGATGACCGGGGTGGAGAGCGGCAGGATCACGTGCAGGAACACCTGCAGGCGGCCCGCGCCGTCCACCTGCGCGGCCTCCTCGAGATCGTGCGGGATCGTGTCCAGGTAGCCCTTCATGTTCCAGATCGCGAACGGCAGCTGGGCCGACGTGACCGCGAGCGCCACGCCGAGCAGCGAGGCACGCAGGTTGAACTTGTCGAGATGCAGACCGAGCAGGTCGAACGGTCCGATCTGAATCTTGTTGAGCAGCACGAACAGCGGGGCGATGGTCGCGACCGCCGGCAGCATCAGCACGGCCAGCACCGCGATCATCAGCACCTCGCGGCCGCGGAACTGGAGCCTGGAGAACGCGTAGGCGGCCAGGATCCCGAGGCCCACGCTGGCCACCGAGACCAGCACCGAGATGATCAGGCTGTTCAGCGCCAGCTGCGGGAACGAGACCGGGTTGAGGGTCGGCTGCGCGATGACCTTGGCGAAGGCGGCGAGGGTCGCGCCCGGCGGGATCAGGTCGAGCCCGGTGGGTCGCGCGATGTTCCGCGGGTCGAGCGCCATGCTCACGATCCACAGGATCGGGAAGAGCACGGTCGCCGCGATGAACAGGCAGACCAGCTGGAGCACGACCTGGCCGCGCAGCGACAGCTGGCCGCGGGTGCGACGGCGCGCGACG
>JAKAAV010000442.1 GCA_021802185.1 Chloroflexota bacterium
CCGGTGCCTCCAATCAGTGCCGGCTGGTGAGGAGGAAGAGGGCGCCTGCAACGACGATCAGCGCGATTCCGGCGACAAAGACCCCGGTACCCCACCAGGCCTCGCGGTTGAGCCGGCCGACCAGGATGAGGATGGCGGACACCACGGCCATCAGGGTCAGGAACGGATGAGCCTTCACACGAGGCGGCATTCGATTCCTCCGTCTATCGCTGCGGCCCGACCGGCCGGAGCGTGCTGAACCGACAAGCGGCGTCACCCACGGAACGCCTCCATGAACCGCACCCGTGTCCCGAGGCGCAGGGCGGCGTTGCTGTAGATGCGGCCGGCGAGCCAGGTCAGGCCGACGATGGCTGCCACGAGCAGGGCTGCGGCCAGGAGCGGCTGCCAGAGCGGCACGTCGGTGTCCGCCATCCGAACCGCCATGAGGATGGGGGCGAACGGCGGGAGCAGCGAAGCCGCCGTCGCCAGGGGGCCGTTCGGGTTCGGCAGCGACGCATACACGAGCAGGTACCCCGCGATCTGGAGGATCGCGATCGGGGCGATGGCGCTCTGGACCTCCTCCTGGCGGGAGACGAGGGAGGCGACCGCAGCGTAGGCGGTGGCATAGAAGAGGAAGCCGAGCAGGAACCAGAAAAGATCGGCCAGGATCGCGGCCACGCCGAGGGCCGGGATCGCGGCGACATTCGTCACGTGGACCATGACCAGCGCGGCCGCGCCGACGATGGTGAGCTGCAGGAGGCCGACGAGGCCGATCCCGATGACCTTGCCGGCCAGCAGACGGGCCGGCTGGATCGTCGCGAGCAGGATCTCCATGATCCGCGTCGCCTTCTCCTCGACCACCCCCTGGGCCACCATGTTCCCGTACTGACCGAGTGCGATCCAGAGCAGGATGCCGAGGACCAGGCTCGCGACCACGTTCTGCGTGTCCCTGGGAGAGGTCGGTTGCAGCAGCTGGACCGGGACCACGGCCATGGCCGAGGTGATGGCTGCCGGTGAGAGGCCGGCGCCGGACAGGCGGGCGGCCTCCGCGGCCAGGGACAGCGCGGACAGGACGTTGGAAGGAACCTCCTTCCTGGCCACCGCCGTCGGCGCGGTCGACGACCCGGTCACGAGCACGTCGAGCGTGCCGGCGGTGACCTGTGCCTTCCCGGCGCTGACGTCGGTGACATCGGTGAGGGTCGCGCTCACACCCAGGGCCCTCGCCGTTGCCGAGAAGGGACGCTCGAGCGCCTGCGACCCGCCGGTGAAGCCGACCCGGACCGGCGTGGTCCTGCCGGCGAGCAGCGACGCTGCCACGATGCCGCCCACGACGAGGATCGCCATCACGACCGTTCCGCCGGCGAAGACCCGCGAGCGGAGACGCACGCGGACCTCGCGGCGGGCGACGAGGAACGTGGTCGGAAGCGGCCGAGTTCGCCCGTGACTCGCAGATCGCGCGTTCATGCCGCTGCCTCGCCGATGACCGTCCGGAAGAGCTCGCCGAGGCTGGGCTCGACGCGCTCGAACTCGCGCACGGGTCCCGTGGTCAGCGCCGCCTGCAGCAGCGCCTGGTCGTCGACGCCCTGATCGAGCTCGAACAGACGCCGTGCGCCGTCGGCCTGCAACAGTCGCACGCCCGGGATCCCGGGCTCCCATGCCTCCGGCGCCGCGGGCACCTCGAGCCAGCGGCGCTCGAGGCCCCCGGCCCTCAGCTCGGCGACCGCGCCGCAGGCCACCATCCGGCCGTGCTCGACGATGCCGACGCGGTCGCACAGCCGCTCGACCAGGTCGAGCTCGTGGCTCGAGAAGATGACGGGGACGCCCGCGTCCGCCCGCTCGCGGAGCACCTCCGCCATCACGTCGACCGCGACCGGGTCGAGCCCGGCGAACGGCTCGTCGAGCACGAGGATCTCGGGATCGAACACGAGGGCCGCGGCAAGCTGGACACGCTGCTGGTTGCCCATGCTCAATGCCTGCAGCTCGGCGTCGCGCCGTTCCGCCAGGCCGAAGCGGTCCAACCATGCCGTCGCCGCGGCCCGCGCGTCGCGACCCGCCATCCCGTGCAGTTCGCCGAGGTAGGCGAGCTGCTCCGCGACGCGCATCCTGGGGTACAGGCCGCGCTCCTCGGGCATGTAGCCGATGCGGCGCCGGGCCTCGAAGGCCAGCGGCACGCCCAGCCAGCGCACGGTGCCGGCGTCGGGCGCCAACACGCCCAGCACCACGCGCATCGTGGTCGTCTTGCCCGCGCCGTTGCGCCCGACGAACCCGAACAGCTCGCCCGCGCGGACGTCGAACCCGAGGTCGTTCACCGCCGTGACGTCCCCGAAGTGCTTGGTGACCCCCTCGATCTCGAGGGCACGCTCAGGCTGCATCGTCGCCTCGCTCGGCTTCTCCGCCTGCCGTCGATCCGTCGGTTGGATCCCCGGTATCGCGGCCGTCGGCGGCGCCGGGCGGACGACGTCGGCCTGCCTGCGAGGGCAGTCGCCCGGCATCGCGCAGCGCGCGCCGCAGCACGTACTCGATCTGCCCGTTCAGGCTTCGCAGATCCGTGGGATTG
>JAKAAV010000443.1 GCA_021802185.1 Chloroflexota bacterium
CGTGGGGCCGGCGCGTCATCAACGCCCGACGTGGGTCGGATCCGAACACGCCGCTCAGCGAGCTGACCTACCTCCTCGAGTCCGGCAGCGACCGCATCGGCGCGCTCGACTTCCAGACCTCTTCGCGCCGCTACGTCCCACGCGCACGACCGGCGACCCTCGACGAGTTGGCGCGCGTCGCCGAGCTCGCCGAGCGTGGTGAGCCGATCCCCGAGGAGCTCGCCGCCGCTGCCCTGCACGGCACCTCGATCGGCGGCGCCCGTCCGAAGGCGCTCCTCGAGGCGAACGGGAGGCACCTCATCGCGAAGTTCTCCTCGAGCACCGATGACCGGCCCGTCATGAAGGCGGAGGCGGCCGCCATGCTGCTTGCCGCCCGCTGTGGCATCGACGTGGCCCCCGTCGAAGTGGTCGAGGTGGGCGGGAGGCCGGTGCTGCTCGTCGAGCGCTTCGACCGCACCCCCGCCGGTGGGCGACGAGCGATCCTTTCCGGCCTCACCGTCCTCGGCCTCGACGAGCTCTCCGCGCGCTACAGCTCCTACGCCGAGCTCGCGACGGCCATGCGCTTCGCCGGCTGGCGACGCCCGGCGGCCCAGTTGCGCGAGCTGTATGCCCGCATGGTCTTCAACGTCGCGGTCTCGAACACCGATGACCACCTCCGCAACCACGCCGCCTTCTGGGACGGCTCCACGCTCGAGCTGACCCCCGCGTTCGACCTCTGTCCCCAACGACGCTCGACGACCGTCGCCACCCACGCCATCGCCCTTGGCAGCGACGGCGATCACACGAGCCAGTTCCGGGTCGCGCGGCGCGCGGCCGGCGCGTTCGGCATCAGCGACGGGGACGCCACGGACGTCGTCGATCACATCGTCACCACGATCCGTGCGTCCTGGGCAGAGGTCTGTGACGAGGCGCAGCTGTCTCGGGCAGAGGCCGACCAGCTGTGGGGCCGCGAGATCCTCAACGACTACGCCTTCTGGGATGCCGCCTGAGCGCTGTCCTCCACCGGCGGGCTCTGCGCGACGAGGTCGCCGATCGCTGGAGGATGCCGATCGCGGATGGGAACGCTGGTGGCGAGTCCCGTCGACGTCCGAGCGCTGCTGTCGCGACGGGCCGAGCCGTGAAGTCGCGGGCCCGTACTGCCAAAGTTGAAAAGGCGGCACGCACTCCCGTGGCGGTGCGAGCAAAGAACGCCGTGGCAGTGGGTGCAAAGTCACACGGAGGTCGGGCCGCGGCATTGCGGCTACGAGCGCGGCGGGCAGCATCGGCCCCGGTCGAGGAGCCTCGTTACCCCTCGTCTCGTTGTCGCCGAGTCGCGCTTCGCCATGGTGCTCAGCTCTGGCAGATCTGCTCGATAACGACCCGGGCACAGTGCTCGCTTGAGGCTGCAGTGGTGTCGACGACGACGTCGTAATGGACGCCGTCGTGGACCTTCGACGCCTGTGACGTCGCCATACCGTCCATCCGGTCGGAGCGGGCGCGCTCGCGTTGAACGGCGATGGCCGGATCGCAGTGCACGCCGACCCACAGGAGCGACAGGCCGTCGAGGTAGTGGGCGACGCGTCGTTGGCCGGTGCCGCCGTCGAGCAGGACCTCGTCGAGGATCACCCTCAGCCCCGCACGGGCCATCGCGACCACACCGGCGTACCAGGCTGCCTCGACATCTCGCCAAGCCGGGGAGAGCTGCACCATCCCGTCTGCACCGTAGGCGAGGAGGGGAGGTCGTCCCTCATTCTGCGGAGCTTCGCCCACGAGCGACGGCGCAAGCGCCCCGATGAGGTCGTCGACGCCGAGGGTGATCCAGGGCTCCTCGAGAAGCTCGAGCAAACAGCGGGCGAGCGAGGTCTTGCCCGAGCTCGAGGCCCCGTTGAGCACGATCACCTCCGTCGCCACAGCTGGCACCGTAGCCGTCGTCCAGTTGGGCTCAGGGATCGCCGGCGGGGCAAGCTGGCGTCGCCATGTCACCCGCGGGCACACCCCCGTGTCATGATGAGGCGGTGATGTCGCGCCCTTCAACGATCCAGGTCAGGGGCCAGAAGAGGCCCTGGACAACGGGCGATCATGGCGACCGCTGACCAGGTCAAGGCGCTTGTCCGCAGTCACGCGCAGGGGGATGACACGCAGTTCTACTCCGTCGCCATGCAGGTGGCGGCGAGGGCGTCGAGGGGCGGTCAGGGTAAGTTCGCCCAGGAGCTAAGAGACCTGGTCGACTCCGTTCGACGCCAGACCCCGCCGTCCTCGCGGCCGGTTCCGGTCACCCAACCTCGCGGCGAACTGACAGGCCTGCTCAGCGCCTCGTACCCCGAGACCCGAATGGCGGACCTCGTCTTGGAGCATGCGGTTCGCGAACGGCTCGACAGAGTGATCTTGGAAGAGCGCCAGCAGGACCGACTACGACGTAGCGGCTTTCAGCCGCTACGTCGACTCCTGCTGATAGGCCCACCGGGGACGGGTAAGACGATGACGGCCAGCGCCCTCGCTGGAGAACTACATCTGCCCCTCTTCTTGATCCAGCTTGACGGCCTCATCACC
>JAKAAV010000015.1 GCA_021802185.1 Chloroflexota bacterium
CCGGGCGCGTCGACGCGGACCTGACGTCCGACCCGCTGGGTCGCGACCGCGACGGGCGGCCGGTGATGCTCGAGGACATCTGGCCGACGGCCGACGAGATCCGGGCCGTGATCGACCGTGCGATCGACCCGGACCTGTTTCGGCGGACATACGCGAGCGTCTTCGAGGGCGACGAACGGTGGCGCGCGCTGCCGATCCCGACCGGCGACCGGTACGCGTGGGACCCCGAGTCGACCTACGTCGCGCGACCCCCCTTCTTCGAGGGCCTGCGGCCCGAGCCGGCGCCCGTGACCGACATCGTCGGGGCCCGCGTGCTCGCGCTGCTGGGCGATTCCGTGACGACGGACCACATCTCGCCGGCCGGCACGATCGCGGCGTGGAGCCCGGCCGGGCAGTGGCTGCAGTCGCGCGGCGTGACGCCGCTCGAGTTCAACAGCTACGGCTCGCGGCGCGGACACCACGAGGTCATGATGCGCGGCACCTTCGGGAACATCCGGCTGCGCAACCGGCTGGTCGACCGCGAGGGGCCGTACACGGAGCACCAGCCGTCGGGTGAGGTCATGTTCATCTACGACGCGGCGATGCGCTACGGCACCGAAGGCGTCCCGCTCGTCGTGATCGGGGGGCGCGAGTACGGCACGGGGAGCTCCCGCGACTGGGCCGCGAAGGGCACGAACCTGCTCGGGGTGCGTGCCGTGATCGCCGAGAGCTTCGAGCGGATCCACCGTTCGAATCTCGTGGGCATGGGCGTGCTGCCGCTGCAGTTCCGGCCCGAGGAGAACGCGGCGTCGCTGGGGCTGACCGGCCGCGAGGCGTACGCGATCCGGGGGTTCGCCGAAGGTCCGCAGCCGCGGCAGGAGGTGACGGTCGAGGCGACGGCGCCCGATGGCCGCGTCACCTCCTTCCGCGCCATCGCCCGGCTCGACGGCCCGATCGAGGTCGACTACTACCGGGAGGGCGGAATCCTTCCGGCGGTCCTGCGGCGGCTCGCGCGGGAGGCGGCTGACGGATCGCACGCGGTGGCGAACGCCGCCACGCCCGACGGAGGCGGCGCGCCGCCGATCCGCTGAGGGCGCGGCGGGGGGACTGGGTCGCGCGCGGCTCGCGCGAGTGCCCACCCGCGCGATTGGCCACCCGCGAGCGTGCCTTCGGCCGGGCGAGATTGCCCGCGGCCGGGGGCGAGACTGCTCGTGCGCGGCGCTCAGGCGCGCCGTGTCGCGTCGGCGCTCGCCGAAATCAGCTCGAGGCGAGCGAGGCGGCGGGCGATGCCACGGGAGATGCCGCGGGCGACGCGGGCGCCGGCGTCGCGAGGCTGACCGACGAGCCGAAGGCGCCGCCGAGCAGCAGCAGGCCGATCACGATGCACAGCGCGATCAGGGCGAGGATCAGCGCGTATTCCGCGAGGCCCTGTCCACGGGCGGCACGCCGCCGGCTCAAGGCCGGCCGGCTCCCTGCGACGTGCCCGCGGGCTGCGCCACGGCTGCCTCGCCCCGTGCCTCCGCAGGCTCGCCAGGCACGTCCGGAAGACGCACGAGCGCGGCGAGGGCGTGCGGGAAGCGGGCCGACGCGAGCGTCCGGACCGCGCCGGCGTAGGCGGCGATCTCCCGCTGCGCATCGTCCGCGAGGCGCTGCTCGAGGAAGTGCCCGACCGCCTGGAGCGACGCCGTCCAGCGCCACCGCACGTACATCGCGTAGGCGGGCAGGAACACGCGCGCCTGCTCGACGGCCGCGCCTGCAGCGATGGCCGCCTCGTACAGCTCGAGCGAGCGCGCGTAGTGTGTCGCGAGGTCGGCCGACAGCCGCTCGCCGACCTCCGCGGGGAGCGGGCCGCCCGACCCCTGCTTCCGGTTCTCGGGCGCGCTGCGCCAGCCGTCCGGCTCGATCGCGTGGAATGTCGGCTCCTCGGTCACATAGCGGCGGCTCGACTCGTTCCACGCCTCCATCGTGTGGTCGGATCCGACGACGTACTTCCACCACTGCCGCGCGACCATCAGCGGAGCGCGGATCTCGAACGACAGGATCGCGTGGCGGAAGGGGCTCGTGTGCCCCTCGCGACCGAGGAAGGCGAGCAGCCGCTCGTCGGCCTGCCCGAAGCGCGCCGCCTGCTTGTCGAAGCTGACCTTCGCCGCGTTGACCACCGTGAGGTCGTCGCCCATCGCGTCGACGAGGCGGACATACCCGTGGTCGAGCACCGGGATGCGATCAGGCAACTGCGTCATGTGGCTCCTCTGTGACTCGCGAGAGAATGGTGCCAGAAGCGGAGCCGCGCGAGCGGACGGTCACGGAATAGCCCGGCGTGGGTCGCCGGGTGAGCGGAGGCGCCATCACTTGAGCCGGGAGATCGGGGGACAGCGGGCGCAGCAGGGCGAGCGGGCGGCCGGAGGAGCGGCGGGTGCGCACGTCGGGCGCGGCGGGATCGACTACAAGTGGGTCGCCCTCTCCGTCACGACGCTCGGGTCGGCCATGGCGGCCATCGACTCCTCGATCGTGGTCCTCGGCCTCCCGACGATCATGACCAGCCTCCATTCCGACCTCGTCACGATGATCTGGGTGCTCATGGGCTACATCCTCATGAGCACCGTGTTCCTCATGCTGTTCGGGCGCCTGGCGGACATGTTCGGCCGGGTCCGCATGTACAACCTCGGGTTCGCCGTCTTCACGATCGGGTCGCTGCTGTGCGCGTTGTCCGCGAACGGCGTCGAGCTCGTCGCGTTCCGGCTCGTGCAGGGCGTCGGCGGCGCGATGCTCATGGCGAACGCGATGGCGATCATCACCGAGGCGTTCCCGCGCAACGAGCGCGGCCGCGCGATGGGGATCAACGCGATCACGTGGGCGATCGGCAACATCGTGGGGCCGGTCGCGGGTGGCCTGATCCTCGCGTTCCTGTCGTGGCAGTGGATCTTCCTCGTGAACGTGCCGGTCGGGGTCGCCGGCACGCTGTGGGGCTACCTGGCACTGCACGAGATCGGGGAGCCGCGACGTGGCGAGCGGTTCGACGTGCTCGGGATGGTGCTGTTCTCGGGCGGCATCATGTGCCTGCTGATCGCGCTGTCGCAGGGCATCTCGTGGGGCTGGCTCTCGCCGCCGACGCTCGGCCTGTTCGCGGCGTTCCTCGTGCTCGAGGCGCTGTTCGCGCTGTCCGAGCGCGGCACGGGCACGCACTTCATCGACCCCGCGCTGCTGCGCTCGCGGGTCATCGCGTTCGGTACCGCGGCCGCCACGCTGCAGAGCCTCAGCATGTTCGCGGTCAATTTCCTGATCGTGTTCTACCTGCAGGCCGTGAAGGGCGAGTCACCCCTCACGGCCGCGCTCTGGATCCTGCCGCTCTCGGTCGTGCAGTCCGTGGTCGGACCCATCGGCGGGATCATCTCGGACCGGGTCGGCGCGCGCGCGCCGGCCACCGCCGGGCTCGTGCTGCAGGCGGCGGCGTGCGTCCTGCTCGCGCAGCTCAGCGCGACGTCGGCGTACGTCCACCTGCTCGCCGGCCTGATCCTGCTGGGCATCGGTGGTGGCCTCTTCTGGTCGCCGAACACGAGCGCGGTGATGGGTGCGGCACCGGTCCAGCGCCTCGGCGTCGCGAGCGCCACGCTCGCCACGTTCCGGCAGACCGGCATGGTCACGAGCTTCGCGCTCGCGCTCGCGGTGGCCGCGGCGGCGATCCCCTCCCGGCTCGTCGGCGCGATCTTCCTCGGCACGTCCGTCAGCCTCGGCGGCAGCGTCATGAGCGCGTTCACCGTCGGCATGACGCACGCGCTGGTCGTGTCGGCCGTCATCGTGCTGCTCGCGAGCGTGATGACCCTGCTCGCCGGCGACACGGCGCGGAACCGCGTGGCGTCAGCGCAGGCCTGAACCCCGGGCACGCCGGGGCCGGCGCCGCAACGCCGGCGCCGCAACGCCGGCGCCGCAACCCCCGGCAGACGAGCCCCGGCAGGCCGGCTACCCGCGCGCCAGCTCCGCGAGCCTCCGCCACGACGCCATCGGGAGCACGGCGGCGTCCTCCTCGAGTGCCTGCAGGCACACGTGGTCCGCCCCGGCCGCGAAGTGCGCGTCGACCCGGGCCCGGATCGCGTCGAGGTCGCCCCACGCGACGAGCGCGTCGACCAGCCGGTCGCTCCCATCACCCTCGACGTCGTCCGGACCGAAGCCCAGCCGTCGCCAGTTGTTGACGTAGTTCGACGCCTGGAGGTAGGTCGACAGGTGGCGTCGTGCGATGGCGCGCGCACGGCCGGGGTCCGTCTCGAGGACGACGGCCTGTTCGGGCGCCAGCAGGCGACCCTGCCCGAGCACGAACCGGGCGATGCGCGTGTGTTCCGGCGGGACGAGGTACGGGTGCGCACCCCACGTCCGGTCGCGCGAGAGCTCGAGCATCCGCGGACCGAGCGCGGCGAGGGCCAGCCGATCGCGCGCGACCGGCGCATCCGAGCGCGCGAGGTCGTCGAGGTAGCGGCGCATGACCGCAACGGGATGCTCGAACCGCTGCGCCGTCTGGCGCTCGACGATGTGCGGGTGGCTGACACCGAGCCCGAGCAGGAACCGGTCGGGAGTCCGGGCCTCGAGCGCGGCCGTCCCGCGGGCCACGTCGGCGGCCGGGTTCGTCCAGACGCTCAGGATTCCCGACGCGACGACGAGGTGGGTCGTGGACGCAAGGAGGTCGCCGGCGAGCTCGAAGAACGTGCCGGCGGCGCCGCCCGGCATCCACACCGCGCCGTACCCCAGCGACTCGAGCTCGGGCACCGCGTCGCGCGTCCGTTCCGGGTCTCCTCGCCGCAGCTGCCCGCTCCACACGCCGATCCGTCCGAGGTTCACGGCCACGTTCTCGCACCTCCTTGCCGGCATCCTCTCACGGCGGCTTCCGGCGTGGTGAGGGACACTCGTCCGCGGCGCGACTGCGAAGGCGCGACTGCCATGCCCGGGCACGACGAACGTTCGCGACGAACGTTTCGCGACGAACGTTTCGATTGAACGTTTCGACGCGCGCTGGCGTCGGTTGGACATGATCACGGTGGAGGGACGGCCCGCGGTGGAGTCGAGAGACCGGCACGAAGCCACGGACGACGCACGGGCGCGTGCCTTCGCTGGCCTGATGGATCGCCGAACGCTCGACGCCGCCTACCGCTACGCGACGCTGATCCTCGGCGAGCCGGCCGACGCCGAGGATGCGACGCACGACGCCGCGCTCAGCGCGTGGCGGCACTATGGCGAGCTTCGCGACCGCGATCGCTTCGACGCGTGGTTCGGCCGGATCCTCGCGAACGCGTGTCGCGACCGGCTGCGCGCGAGCCGGCGCGTCCGGCTGCTCACCGAGACATCGGCCGACAGCATTGGCGAGATCGACTTCGAGAACACCCGCGACCGGCGCGTCGGATCCGACCCGGCGGAGGGCATCGCGAGGCGCGAGGCGATCGCCGCGGGGCTGCGGCGCCTGAGCATCGAGCACCGTGAGGTGGTGGTGCTGCGCTTCTGGGCCGACCTGACCGTCGACGAGATCGCGGCCAGGACGGGAGTCGGCACCGGCACCGTCAAGTCGCGACTCCACTACGCATTGCGCAATCTCCGCGCCGAGATCGACGCGGACGAGTACGGAAGGTACGCACGATGAGCGAGCACGACCCGTTCGAGCGGGAGCTGCGCGAAGTCCTCGACGACCTGGCGTCGGCGCCTGCCCCCGAAGGGCTGCGCGCACGCGTCGGGGCGATCCCGCAGCTCGAGCCCTCGCGGACGAGCGGGGCGAGGAGCTTCCTCTCGGCCCGGGGCAACGCGTTCCGGGTCCTGTCGACCCTTGCCGCGGCGGCCGTGATCGTCGTCGCGGGCGCCCTGATCGTGACGACGCTCCCCGGGGGTGGCAACAGGCCCGGCGGCCACGGAGGAGCGGCCTCCTCGCCGACGAAACCCGCTGCGACGCCCAGGCAGGGAACGGCGCAGGCCAGCGCCACGGTTGGCACGGTCGTCGTCGTCCCGACTCCCGGCAGCACGGCGGGAGTCGGCACCACCCCGGCGCCGGCGGGCATCCCGACCGGCTTCCAGGCCGCCTCGGTCACGTTCGTCTCGACGCAGGAGGGCTGGGCGCTCGGCGGCGTCCCCTGCTCGAGCGGCACGTGTGCCTCCATCATCCGCACGACGGACGGCGGCCGCACGTGGACTCCGCAGGCCGCTCCGTCGACCCCGTTCGCACAGGCGCCGCAGCCCGGGTCCGGCCCCGGCGTGGGGGAGATCCGGTTCGCGAACGCACTCGATGGCTGGGCCTACGCCCCCGACCTCTGGTCGACCCACGACGGCGGCGCGACGTGGACGCGGGTTGCGATCCCCGGCCTTGGGTCCGGATCCCAGATCGTCGCGCTCGAGGCGGCGGACGGCCGTGCGCAGGCCGTCGCCTGGGACGGCAGCGGGTCGTACCGGATCGCGACGAGCGTGGTGGGAAAGGACGAATGGTCGCTTGCGACGGTCAAGGTGCCGGTGGGCGCCGGCCCCGTGCCCCAGATCCAGCTCGTGCTGGCGGGGGCCGGCGGCTGGATGGTCGAGGTCGACCGGACGGTGGTTGGCGGCGCGCGACTCGCCAACGGGACCTGGACGCCCTGGACGCCACCGTGCTCGAACGCGATGGGAACCGCCCTGCTCGACGCGGCCACCCCGACCGACCTCGTCGCCGAGTGCGATGGCGGCCAGTGGGGGACGCCGAAGGATGCGCGGCAGGCCGGCCAGCACCTGTACGTCTCGACGGACGGTGGAGCGACGTTCGCGCAGTCGAAGGCGTCCGTTCCGCTCGTCGTGGTGAGCGCCATCTCGACGCCGACCCCCAGCACGATCGTCCTCGCGGGCTCGCGCGGGCAGTCGACGCCGGTCGGAGCGATCGCCCGCTCGACGAACGGCGGTACGACCTGGTCGACGGTCGACCTGCCGTCGGGCTGGTCGGTGAGCTACCTCGGGTTCACGACGCCGACGCAGGGCGTCGCGATCGTCGACAACGGCACGGCCAGCCACCTGTACATGACGTACGACGGCGGCGCGTCCTGGTCGGAGACGGCGAGCCCCGCGAGCTGACCGCGCCTCGACGCACGGCGGCGGTGCCGGTGACGGCCCGCCGTCGTCCTTTCTTTCGGGTAGGCCAGATCGACGAGGCGCATTCGGGACTGTAAGGGCCCTGTCATGTCGATGCGCGGCGCGCTAGCATGCCTGCACGGCGTGATGGCACTGCGCTCGATCCGGTGCGGTGGCACGCCTCGCGACGCGACGGCGGGCCCTCCGCCCCTCCATCGTGCCGCCCGGTCCGACACACGGAGGGGCCGTCTTGCGACTGCACCGACCCGCGCTCCCGGCACTCCTCGGCCTCCTCGTGGCCCTTGCGCTCCTCCCCGTGGTGCCCGCACACGCCGCCGCGGACACGTCGCTGGCCGCGGCGTGCGATGGCACGCGGATCCGCAGCGCGGCGACGGCGGGTACGGTCGTCGACAAGCTCCCGCTGGGCACCCTCGTCACCGTCGCCGGCACGACGACCGGGGACGCCTGGTCGGTGACGTGCCCGTCGACCTCGTCCGGCAACACCTGGTACCAGATCACGTCGGTCAACGGCGTGCCCGTTTCGACCGCGTACCCCGGCTACGCCGTCGTCTACGGCGCGACCGTGCTCTTCCAGGTGCCGCCGCCTCCGCCGCCTCCTGGCCAGTTCCTCGAGGGCATCGACGTCAGCCAGTGGCAGAACACGATCAACTGGCCGCTCGTGCCCGGGGCCGGCAAGTCGTTCGTGATCATGCGCGCGACGCTCGGGGAGACGTACGTCGACCCGACCTACGCGACGAACCACGCAGGCGCGAGGCAGGTCGGCCTGGCGGTGACGGCCTACCACTACGCCAAGCCGTCGCTGTCCGCCAACGATGCGATCATCCAGGCCGACAACTTCGTCGAGAACGCGGCGCTGCTGCCCGGCGACCTCCTTCCAGCGCTGGACATCGAGGAGACCGGCGGCCTCGCGCCGGCCGACCTCCAGGCGTGGGTGCAGTCGTGGCTGACGGAGGTCAACCTCCGGCTCGGCGTGCACGCCATGATCTACTCGAACCCGAGCTTCTGGACGAACGCGATGGGCAACACCACGATGTTCGCCGACGAGGGGTATACGACCCTCTGGGTCGCGCACTGGACGTCCAACGCATCCCCGACCGTCCCGGCCAACAACTGGGAGGGCCATGGCTGGACGTTCTGGCAGTACTCCGACTGCGGGGCGGTCGCCGGCATCGGCGGGTGCGTCGACCTCGACCGGTACAACGGCCTCGACCTCACCCCGGTCAAGGTCAACTACAGCCCGGTCGGTCCGATCGGCCTGCCGGTGCTCACGTCGGTCGCCCCGACGACGGTCGGCGCGGGCTCTGGTGACACGACGCTGACGGTCGCGGGCGCGAACTTCGTCTCCGGGGCGTCCACGGTCTACTGGAACGGGGCACCGCTGACAACGACGTTCGTCTCGACGACGCAGCTGACGGCGGTCCTTCCGGCCGCGATGACGACGGTCCCGACGACCGGGACGGTCACCGTCCTCAACCAGACGCCTGGTGGCGGCTTCAGCGTCCCGGCCATGTTCACCGTCACGCTCCAGCCCGCGGACATCACGATCGCGTCGAGCGCGAGCGTCGTCTCGTGGGGCAAGGGAGTGACGCTGACCGTGCACCTCGGGCCGACGGGCGCCAACCGGCAGGTGACGATCCTGCGGATGCAGGCCAACGAAACGGCGTTCGCGCCGTACACGACGCTCCAGACCGACGCGAACGGCAACGCGTCCCTCCCGAACTACACGCCGCCGGTGAACACGCTGTTCGAGGCATCGTTCGCGGGGGCGCCCGACCTCGGCCCCGCGACGAGCAGCCCGATCCGCGTCGTCGTGCGCCAGTTCGTCGTGCTGCGCCCGACGAACTTCGGCAGCGTCAAATCCGTTCGCGCGGGCACCGCGGTCACGTTCACGGCGACGATCCGGCCCATCGGGCCGACCCTCGCGCCCGGCAAGGCCACCTTCGCCTTCTTCCACTACGTCGGTGGGCGCTGGCAGCGGGCCGCCACGCGCGACGTCGCGGCCGACCAGTACGGGCGAGCGAGCACGTCCTGGACGTTCTCCAGCGGCGGCCAGTGGTACGTCCGCGCGGTCGCGGATCCGACGCCCACGAACGCCAACAGCTACTGGAGCCCGCTCGAGCGGTACTCGGTCTACTGATCGCATCGCCCGGCCTCGCGGCCGTCCCCACCGCTTATTCGACGCCCGCGATTGCCGCGGGCGTCGTTCGTCACCAGCGGCCGGTCCCGACCTCTTGCGCGGCACCTGGCATCGCGTCGCCGCAGGCACTCGCGACGGGGCTCCCGCTCGTCGCAGCCGACGCCCTCGCGCACCGCGTGCGCCTGCGGGGTGCCCGCGTCGAATACGAGCCGGCCGAGGCGGAGGCACCGCCCATCGCATCCCTTGCTGAACCCCTTGCACGGCTGATACATTGCCGGCCATGAGGCCCCGCCGGCCGCTGCGTCCCACCCGGCGATGAACGCGATCGCCTCGTACCGCGCGCTCCTGCGGAACGGCCCGCTCACCCGGCTTCTCGTCGGGGAATTCGCGTCGGGGATCGGCAACTGGCTGTACCTCGTCGCGCTCATGGTCGTCATCTACCAGACGAGCGGCGCCGCGCTCCTGGGCATCATCGGCGCCGCCAGGGTGCTGCCGTACGTGATCCTGTCGGTCCCCGCCGGCATCGTCGCCGACCGGTTCGACCGCCGGTACGTCCTGCTGGTGTCGGACGTCGCCCGGGGCCTGCTGATGCTCGTGCTGGCGTGGGTGGCCGCCGTCCACGGCCCGGCGCTCGCGATGGTCGGCATCGCGGTCCTTGCCACGTGCTTCGCCACGCTCTTCTACCCCGCGATCGGTGCCCTCATCCCGAGCATGGTCCGCGACGAGACCGAGTTCGGGCCCGCGAACAGCGCGTGGCAGACGCTCGACATGCTCGCGTTCGTGGTGGGGCCGGCCCTCGGCGGGGTGCTGCTCGCGCTGAATGACCTCGCGCTGGCGTTCCTGCTGAACGGGGTGTCGTTCTTCATCATCGCCGGCGTGCTCTGGACGCTGCCACGTCAGAAGGCCCGATCCGTGGCTGCGCCGGCGCCTGACGT
This sequence comes from Chloroflexota bacterium, assembly GCA_021802185.1. GTDB lineage: Bacteria > Chloroflexota > Limnocylindria > Limnocylindrales > CSP1-4 > JAJYNJ01. Next base: position 10,129 of record JAKAAV010000015.1, read on the forward strand.
CGCGGCCGCGCCTGCGGCGACGGCCGCGGTGGATCCCGCGCAGGTGCCGGCCGTCACGGGACTGCCCGTCGACGCAGCAACTCCTGCGCCCGAGCCGGCCGGCGTGACCTCCGCGCCGCCGCGCGCCGGCTTCCGGCGGCTCCCCCGACGCCCGCTGGCGGGCATCTTCGCGATCGACGCGGCGAACGCGTTCGTGTCGCAGGCGCTGTTCACGCTGCTCGTGATCCTCGTGGCGGAGGTGTACCGGAGCGGCGACGCCTCGGTCGGCTTCCTGAACGCCGGGATCGGCGTCGGCGGTGTCATCGGCGCGGTCGTCACCGGCGTGCTCGTGCTGCGCCGGAACCTGGCACCGGCCGTGCTGGCTGCGGCGATCGGAGTCGGCGCGGCGACGGCCCTGATGGGCCTCACCCACGTCGTCGAGGTCGCCTTCGTCCTGGTCGCCGTCGCGGCGGCAGCCGGCGTGGCCCTGGACGTGTCCGACACGACGATCTTCCAGCGCGTGGTGCCCGACGAGCTGCGCGGACGGGCCACGGGCGCGTGGATGTCCGCCACGACGCTGTTCGCCGCCGCAGGCTCCCTGGTCGCCCCCCTGCTGTTCGCCGCGGCCGGCCTGCTGCCCCTGATGCTCGGGATGGGAGCGGCGGTCGTCGTGGGTGGCCTCCTGGCGGTGACGCTGATCGGGACGGCGGCGACGCGCGAGCCGACGGCCTTCGAACGGCAGCTCCTGCGTGCGGCTCGTCTTCCGCTGTTCGCCGGCCTGGCCCCCGCGCGCGTGGACCACGCGCTGCGCCACGTGCATGCGGTCACGCACCACGCCGGCGACGTCATCGTCCGGCAGGGCGATCGCGCCGACGCGTTCTACATCCTGAGCGACGGCCACGTCTCGGTCACGCAGGACGCGGCTTCGGGCGCCGCACGGTTCCTCCGCCAGCTCGGGCCGGACTCGGTCTTCGGCGAGATCGGCCTGCTGACCAACGCGCCGCGCACGGCCACGGTCACGGCCGACGACGACGTCCTCGTGCTCGTGATGAAGGGGGCCGACTTCGTCAGCCTCGTGACGGCGGGCACGGGTGTCGCCGCGCGCTTCCTGGATCTCTACCGCACTCCGCCACCGGACCAGGAACCGGCACCGCTCGCCGAGGCGCCCGCACCCGCCTGACGGGCGCGTCCGCCGGGTACGGCGGGAAACCGCGCGAGAACGCTACTGCCCGGCGTGCGCGGGTCGGGGCCCCAGTGGCGCTTCGACGGGGAGCCCGGCGGCGGCCCAGGCGGTGAAACCGCCGTCGAGATCGCCTGCGCGCGCGAACCCGAGGTCGCGCAGGGTGGACGCAGCCAGGCTCGAGCTGTAGCCGTCGGCGCAGACGAGGATGATCTGCTGATCCACGTCGGCGAACCGGCCGTCCGCGTGCCCCGATGCCTGGTCGAGTCGCCAGAACAGCACCGAGAGCGGGACATGCACCGCGCCCGGGATGGCGCCATGTGCACGACGCGCCTCGTCGCACCGTGTGTCGACGATCAGCGCGCCCGCCTCCTGTGCCTCGAGCGCCTGCCATGGACTGAAGCGCGTGATCCGCGCACGGGCGCCCTCGAGCAGCTCCGCGATCGTCATCCGCGCCGCCCCCTGCCGTGCATGGCGGGATTGTCGCGGCCTCGTCAAGACGTCGCGCGGCACGGCCCACGGCCACGGAACCCCATGGGTTGACGAACCCCCGGTCGCCGTCGGCGCCGAGGGTTCGGGTGGACGTCATTCTGGTGGGCGATACTGGATTCGAACCAGTGACCTCACGGATGTGAACCGTGCGCTCTAACCGACTGAGCCAATCGCCCACGTGCGCTCTCGCGCCGGCCGATTATCCGCCGTCGAACGAACGTCCGTCAACGCGGCGCGCGTGCCTCGCCTCGGAACGCGAGATCACCCCTCCGCACCGGCCAACCGCGCCTCCGCGACCCTGAGCGCCTCCGCGATCGCCCTCGGCTGCCCCGTCACGGCGGCCAGGAAGTGCTCCCGGTCGAGCGCGTACAGCTCGACCTGCGTCAGCGCGGTGACGGTCGCGGTCCGCGGAACGTCGCGCAGCAGCGCGATCTCCCCGAACGATCCACCCGGACCCAGCTCGCGCAACGGACGGCCCGCCTGCGTCACCCGGACCATCCCGTCGACGAGCACGAAGAAGCGATCGCCAGGCTCGCCCTCCCGGATCACGACGACTCCGGCGGGAAGCACGACGCGCACCAGGCTGCGGGCGGCGAGCTCGAGGATCGCGGCCGACACCGGGGCGAAGATCGACACGCGCTCGAGCACCGCGATCTCGCGCGCCGGGATGACGACGCGGGCGTCGAGGCGGCCGAACCGCGGCGCGGCGATCAGCGCGACGAGCGGAAGCGCCGCGCCGAACGCGATGAGCGCTCCGCGCACGCCGAGCACCAGGACCACGGGCGCGACCAGGAACGAGCCGAGAGCCTCCGCGACCAGCAACAGGGCCTCGAGCACCCCGAGGATCCGGGCGCGCGCAGCGTCGGGCGCGATGCGCTGGAGCAGCGTCTGCCCCACGACGTCGATGACGGCCATCCCCATGCCGCCGATCCCGAGGAGCACGAGCGCAGCGCCGGCGGAAGGCATGACGCCGATCAGCAGGAGCTGCACGCCGACCACGAGCGCACCGACGCCGAGCCATGGAGCGAGCCGACGCCGGCCGACGATCGCGACGGTCGACGCCCCGCCCGCGATGATCCCGGCGCCGAACACCGAGGTCAGGAAGCCCGCGCCGGAGGCACCCGTGCCCAGCAGTTCGATCGACGCGAGGACGAGGAGCACCTCCAGGCCCCCGTAGACCAGCAGGCGGCCCGCCAGGAGCGCCATGACGAGTGCCATGTCGGGATCGGACGCGACGGCCCGCAGGCCGTCCAGCGCGCCGGCGGCGTCACCGCCGGACCCGGGCGACGGACGCCGGTCGAGCGCGGCGGACCGGACGAGCAGCGGATCAGGCGCCCCACCATCGGGGGCGTGTTCCGGCGAGGCCGCGTCGGCGACCGCCGCCGAGGGAGCCGGGCCACCCCCGAGGGCCGCCCCCGCGACCAGCAGGGCGGCGAGCAGCATCGCCGCACCGCCGGCCACGAACGCCACGCCCACACCCGACCCGACCAGCATGATCCCGAGCGCGAGCGGCCCGGCGAGCGCGCCGATGCCCTCCGCGATGCTGGCCATCGCGTTGGCGGCCGTGAGCTCCCCGGGCGAAGCGGCCAGCTCCGGAAGCAGCGCCCCCTGGACGGGCCTCGGCATGGTCTGCGCGATCGACAGGAGGACCACGAGCGGATAGACGACGGCCGGCGATGCGTGGAGGAGGATGGCCGCTCCGGCGGCCGCGATCAGGATCGCCTGCGCGGCGTACGTGGCGACGAGCACACGGCCACGGGGATGCCGGTCGCCGAACCCGGCCGTGAAGGGCGCCGACACGGCTGCCGGAAGCAGCTGGAGGACCGCGACGAGGCCGACGGACGCGGGGCCGGTCGCCGCGAACGCGTAGACGAGGATCCCGGTCCACTCGCCCAGCTCGACCGCGTTGAACACGACGAACGCGAGCGTCGCGCGCAGCAGCGACCCGTTG
>JAKAAV010000444.1 GCA_021802185.1 Chloroflexota bacterium
GAGGTCCTGGCCGACGTCGCCTCCGAGGCCGAGCGCCTCGGGCGGCTCATCGAGGACCTCCTCGTGCTCGCGCGGGCCGAGCGCGGCGTGGATCTCAGGGTCCACGGCGCCGCGCTGATCCAGCACCGGCTGCGGGCCGTCATCGCCGCGATGACGGCGGAGTGGCCGGACCGGCGGTTCGTCGCCGAGATCCCCGAGCACGTTCCGCCCGTCACCGGAGACGAGAGCTACCTCGAGCAGGTGCTGCGGAACCTCATCGGGAATGCGGCGAAGTACGGCCGCCACGAGGTGATCGTCCGCGTCGAGATCGACGGTGGTGAGGTCCCGCCCGTCGGCGAGGTTCCGGCCGACGGCGAGGTCCCGTCTGGCCCCGGAATCCGACGTGACCGGGAGGTCACGGTCAGCGTGCTGGACGACGGGCCGGGCGTCGACCCGTCCGAGCTCGAGCGCGTGTTCGAGCTGTTCGTGCGCGGGCGGTCGACCGGGAGGCTTCCCGGCGCCGGCATCGGGCTGTTCGTTGCGCGCCAGCTCGTCGAGGCGATGGGCGGCCGCCTGTGGGTGGCGAACCGACCCGAGGGCGGGGCCGCCTTCACGTTCGCCCTGCCGCAGTTTGCCGAAGGTTGACCGGCCTCCGTCCCTCCGCTATGCTCGGCCGGCCCCTCGCGCGGCTCGATTCTGCCGCGCGCACGTGCGTGTCTGCTGGCATCGGACCGCGTGTCGAGGCGAAGTCCCGGCCAGGGGAGGTGAATCCGGATTGGCTGAAGTCCGCGTCGGGGAGAACGAGACCTTCGAGAGCGCGCTCCGCCGCTTCAACAAGAAGATCCAGCAGAGCGGGATCCTCGCAGAGGCTCGACGCCGCGAGCACTACGAGAAGCCGAGCGTGAAGCGCAAGCGCAAGGAAGCGAAGCGCAAGAAGGCCGCCCGCCAGGGCTAGGTCGTCCGGGGGCAGGCGGGAGCGGCTCCCGCCTGCCGCGATGTCCGCGCCGCCGTCGCACGACACGCGGCGCGGGGAGCCACCATCCGTGACACTCGCACAGCGGCTGCAGATCGGCATGACAGACGCGATGCGCGAACGTGACGACGTTCGACGCGACGCGCTGCGCATGGCCGTCGCCGCGATGCAGCGCGCCGAGAAGGACGCGCGCCGCCCGCTGAGCCCCGACGAGGAGGTCGGCGTGCTGACGCGCGAGATCCGCACGCGGCGCGAGTCGGTCCAGGCGTTCGCGGCGGGAGGCCGTCCCGATCTTGCCGATGAGGAGCAGCGCAAGCTCGACGCGCTCGCGCCGTACATGCCCGCGCAGCTCGACGACGCCGAGCTCGACGCCCTCGTCGCACAGGCCGTGGACGAATCGGGGGCCACGACGGCGCGCGACACGGGACGCGTCATGAAGATCCTTGCCCCGCGCGTGCGGGGACGCGCGGACGGGAAGCAGGTCCACGTGCTCGTGACCCGCGAGCTGGAGCGGCGGGCCCGGTCGGGCGCCGGCTGATGCTCGCAACCCAGTCGCGTGCCAGGCTCCCCGCCTTCACGCGGCGCGACGGGGTCCGGCTCGCGATCAGCGCCTCGATCCTGATCGTGGCCCTCACCGCGGTCCTGTCGATCGACATCATCCCGACCGCCTACCACGTGTCGGTCGGGGATATCGCGCCGGCGACCATCCGCGCGCCCAGGGCGGTGACGTTCGTCAGCGAGATCCTGACGAAGCAGGCGCAGGACGCCGCGGTCGCGGCCGTGCCGCCGAAGTACGACTACACGCCGCAGAAGGGCGACCTGGCGGCCGCGCGCCAGACGGCGGAGTTCGACCACCTCGTCGCGCCGGTCGACGCGGCGTTCGGGGCCGTGCTGTCCGACGCCGCGCGGCGTGCCGCGCTCGCGGGCGCCATGCCGAACCTGTCCGCCACCGCGCTCGCGACGCTGCAGAATCTCAGCCGCGACGCGTGGACGACGCTCCGCGCCGAGATGCGCAGCGTGCTGGACACGACCGAACAGGGCGAAGTGCGTGACTCCGAGCTCATCGCCGCCCGGCTCGCCCTCCCGCAGGCGCTGCCACCCGACGTGCCCGCGGACCAGCGCGCGCTCGCCGCCGAGATCATCGAGCCGCTGTTGATCGCCAACTCCTCGTACGACGACAACGCGACGCAGGCGGCGCGCCAGGCCGCGGTGCAGGACACGAAGCCGGTCATGGTCACGGTCAAGCAGGACGAGGTGATCGTCGACCAGGGCCACACGATCTCGGCCACGGACCTCGAGAAGATCCAGGCGCTCGGCCTCGAGAACGCGCAGCCGGATCCCGCGAAGCTCGCCGGCTGGCTGCTGCTCTCCGCGCTCGTCGTCGCGCTGCTGCTCGGCTGGGTGTGGCGCTACCGGCCCGAGTTCTGGCACCGCAACAACGCGCTGCTGCTCGTCGGGATGCTGCTGGTCGTCGCGGTGCTCGCGCTCAAGCTCACCGCCGGACGCTCCGTGATGCCGTTCTTCATCCCCGTCGCGACGGTCGCGCTGCTGCTCACCATCCTGCGCGACAGC